>NZ_BBWL01000088.1:0-73 GCF_001463785.1 Aureimonas sp. AU40 | reverse complement strand
CCGCCCAGGCCGCCGAACATGCCGGCACCACGGGCGCGGCGGTGGCGCAGTCCACCGAGGCGATGCGCGCCAT
>NZ_BBWL01000087.1:0-80 GCF_001463785.1 Aureimonas sp. AU40 | reverse complement strand
CCAACGGCGTAGATCACCCGCGTTCCGGCCCGCGCGCCGCTAGTGATCGGTTGCGGCTTGCCTTGCGCCGTCCAGCCGTA
>NZ_BBWL01000086.1:0-83 GCF_001463785.1 Aureimonas sp. AU40 | reverse complement strand
TTTTGCGGATTATAGCCAGCGATGCTGGAATTAACTGACAGCCAGTTCTCACCCGAGAACACGGACGATGTGGCGATGGAATT
>NZ_BBWL01000085.1:0-83 GCF_001463785.1 Aureimonas sp. AU40 | reverse complement strand
TTGCTAGCAGTGTAGTTGACGGTGCTCGAGTCGACCGAGAGCCAGTTCTCGCCGGAGAAGACCGAGGAGGAAGCGATCGACTT
>NZ_BBWL01000084.1:0-88 GCF_001463785.1 Aureimonas sp. AU40 | reverse complement strand
GGGTGGAAAGCGGACGCTGATCCAGCGAAATCAGTAGTCTTGCGCGATAGCTGGCGGTTGCATGAACTCGATCGTCGCGCCGTCAGGA
>NZ_BBWL01000083.1:0-99 GCF_001463785.1 Aureimonas sp. AU40 | reverse complement strand
AACAGGCCGCCGCCTCCGAGCAGGCCTCGGCCGCGATCGAGGAGATGACCGCCAACATCCGCCAGAACGCCGACAACGCCTCCACCACCGAGAAGATCG
>NZ_BBWL01000082.1:0-103 GCF_001463785.1 Aureimonas sp. AU40 | reverse complement strand
CTGTCCGAGATCGTCTCGGGCGTGCGCGCCTCCTCCTCGCTGGTCGCCGCCGGCTCGGCCCGCTCGGCCGAAACCGCCGACCGCCTGTCGTCGGGCTCCACCG
>NZ_BBWL01000081.1:0-168 GCF_001463785.1 Aureimonas sp. AU40 | reverse complement strand
TACGGCTGGACGGCGCAAGGCAAGCCGCAACCGATCACTAGCGGCGCGCGGGCCGGAACGCGGGTGATCTACGCCGTTGGTCCTGACGGCGCGACGATCGAGTTCATGCAACCGCCAGCTATCGCGCAAGACTACTGATTTCGCTGGATCAGCGTCCGCTTTCCACCC
>NZ_BBWL01000080.1:0-180 GCF_001463785.1 Aureimonas sp. AU40 | reverse complement strand
TCTAAAGCGGAATCGCAGCTTTTCGCTCGATCACTCCGAAAGCTGCCAGTCCGCTTTCGGCCCGTATCTGAAACCGATTGGAAGGCAGGGGAGGGTGGAAAGCGGACGCTGATCCAGCGAAATCAGTAGTCTTGCGCGATAGCTGGCGGTTGCATGAACTCGATCGTCGCGCCGTCAGGG
>NZ_BBWL01000079.1:0-182 GCF_001463785.1 Aureimonas sp. AU40 | reverse complement strand
GCGGACGCCGTTGTTGTAGGTACCGCCGGCCGAGCCGGGGCGAGCGCCCGCCGGGGCGCCGGGGCGGGCCGCGCCGGGCGCGCCGCCCGGACGATGGCCGTCGGTGCGGCCGGCCGGGGCGCCGGGGCGCTGCGGAGCGCCCGTGGCGGGACGCGCGGCGGCAGCGGCGGTCGGTGCGGCCG
>NZ_BBWL01000078.1:0-265 GCF_001463785.1 Aureimonas sp. AU40 | reverse complement strand
CGGGCGCGATGCACGGCCTCCTTCCGCCCCCTCGCCCACATGCCGCCGCTCGCCTTCCCCGAGGCCATGCTGGAGGTCATCGAGACGGGCGCTGGCCGCGCCGGTCTTCCCACGTTGCGCCTCATCTCCGGCGCCTTCCACGACGCGCTCCATGTCGCGCGCTGCGCGCCGACGGCGATGATCTTCTGCCCCTGCCGCGACGGGATCAGCCACAACGAGGCGGAGGATGTGGAGCCGCGCTTCGTGGCGGCGGGCGCGACCGCGC
>NZ_BBWL01000077.1:0-301 GCF_001463785.1 Aureimonas sp. AU40 | reverse complement strand
GTGGCGGCGGAAGCGCCCGATCTGGTGATCCTCGGCAAGCAGGCGATCGACGACGACTGCAACCAGACCGGCCAGATGCTGGCCGGCCTTCTCGGCTGGAGCCAGGGCACCTTCGCCTCCAAGCTCGAGATCGAGGCCGGCGCGGCCAGCGTCACGCGCGAGGTGGACGGCGGGTTGCAGACGGTCGGCCTCCAGCTGCCGGCGATCGTCACCACGGATCTGCGCCTCAACGAGCCGCGCTATGCCTCGCTGCCCAACATCATGAAGGCCAAGAAGAAGCCGCTGGAGGAGAAGACCGCCG
>NZ_BBWL01000076.1:0-352 GCF_001463785.1 Aureimonas sp. AU40 | reverse complement strand
CAGCTGAGCCTGCAGCTGGCCGATTTCCTGCTGGATCGTGTCGCGATTGACGCCGTCCTGGGTGGCGGCGGTCAGCTTGGACTTGATCTCGTCCAGGACGTCCTTGGCCTTGCTCAGGCCCTGGTACGCCGTATCCACCGTCGAAGCGCCGAGGCCGAGCGCGTCCTTGACCGTGGAGAGCGACTTGTTGTCGGACTTCAACGTCGTGGAGATCGCCCAGTAGGCCGCGTTGTCCTTGGCTTCGCCGATCTTGTAGCCGGTCGAGATGCGCGACTGCGTCGACTCGAGCTGCTGGTTGGTGTTCTGCAGAGTGCGCAGCGCCGTGAGAGCCGCCGCATTCGTGTTCACGCTT
>NZ_BBWL01000075.1:0-357 GCF_001463785.1 Aureimonas sp. AU40 | reverse complement strand
CTCTTCGGGTCGCTAATCTCCTCAACCCGACGGACCAACATCGTTGATCGAACCCCGGACGGCAACGTCCGGGGTTTTTGCGTGTTAAAGCTGGATGCCTATATAGTTGCGACTGGTCGGGGACAGCTATCCCGTGTTGCCAATGTGAGAAGTTGTGGGATGGGCATCTTCACGCGAAAGAGAGCGATCGAATCGAACCGCTTTCACCCGTCATTAAAAGTTGGCCGCTATGGTCGATGACATGAGGGATTGATCGGAAAGAACGAACTCGATCAAAGGCATGACGCCGATCCTTCATGCTGGCAAAGACCCAGCCTGTCCCTTCTCGTATACAAGTACCGGGACATTATCATGACC
>NZ_BBWL01000074.1:0-382 GCF_001463785.1 Aureimonas sp. AU40 | reverse complement strand
CGACCCTTTGCAGACGAACGGTCCGTTTGCTGGTAGGACGGACCGCATGACGGACCAGGCCAACATCCACGTGCAGCGCGCCGATCATATCGGCTTCGCGGTCGCCTCCCTCGATGAGGCCCTTCGGTTCTGGGTCGATGGGCTTGGTGCACGGCTCGTGCGCACGGGCGAGATGGGTGGCGAATTCCTTGGTCAGGTGACGGGCGCGCATGGAGCACAGGTTCGCATGGCGATCGTCTCGCTGGCGGATCAGACGATCGAACTCTTGGAATATCGGGGGTTGGATCGGCCAAACGTGCCGGCGAAGCCGTTCGACCCGGGTTTTGCGCATCTGGCCCTCGTGGTCGATGATATCGACGGGCTCCTTGCGCGAATTGGCCCC
>NZ_BBWL01000073.1:0-464 GCF_001463785.1 Aureimonas sp. AU40 | reverse complement strand
CGGCCCCGCGCGAGAAGGTCAAGGTTCGTCAGGTCGGCAAGCGGGGCGGCGGCGGGCGGGACAAGTTGCTCGCCCAGGCGCAGAGCCAGTTCGACGCCGGCGACTACAATTCGGCACTGGCGACGCTCGACCAGCACGAGAAGACGCACGGCCACAATCGCGGCGCCGAGATCCTGAAGGGTTGGACCAATCTGAAGATGAGCCGCTATTCCGAGGCGCGCGCCATCTTCAAGGCCGAGGATAAGCGTGGTTCGAGCCGCGACACCCGCTTCGGCATCGGCGCGACCTTCAACTCGCAGTACAATAGCTGGCGCTGAGCAAGACCCCGAGACGCCCGGTCTCCCTCCCTTCGGGGAAGGGGCCGGGCGTCGCCCGCCCTCAGCGGGCCCGCATCGCAGCCCCGCGCGTCTCGATGGACGCCGCCGTTTCCGCGCGCTCCAGAAAGGCGAGGCTCGCCTCCAAAA
>NZ_BBWL01000072.1:0-464 GCF_001463785.1 Aureimonas sp. AU40 | reverse complement strand
CCGCGCCGCGCGAGAAGGTCAAGGTCCGTCAGGTCGGCAAGCGGGGCGGCGGCGGGCGGGACAAGCTGCTGGCCCAGGCACAGAGCCAGTTCGACGCTGGCGACTACACTTCAGCGCTGGCGACGCTCGACCAGCACGAGAAGACGCACGGGCACAATCGCGGCGCCGAGATCCTGAAGGGTTGGACCAATCTGAAGATGAGCCGCTATTCCGAGGCGCGCGCCATCTTCAAGGCCGAGGACAAGCGCGGCTCGAGCCGCGACACCCGCTTCGGCATCGGCGCGACCTTCAACTCGCAGTACAATAGCTGGCGCTGAGCAAGACCCCGAGACGCCCGGTCTCCCTCCCTTCGGGGAAGGGGCCGGGCGTCGCCCGCCCTCAGCCGGCCCGCATCGCAGCCCCTCGCGTCTTGATGGGCGCCGCCGTTTCCGCGCGCTCCAGAAAGGCGAGGCTGGCTTCCAGAA
>NZ_BBWL01000071.1:0-544 GCF_001463785.1 Aureimonas sp. AU40 | reverse complement strand
TCGGCGAGCGACGCGGCGCTGTTCGGCTGGTACTTCTTCGGACAGGGCCAGTGGAAGGACGCCAATGGTTGGTTCAAGGCCGCCGCGCAGCTCGACACCGACCCCAAGCATGTCGAGGGTCAGGTCCTCTCGCTGCGCAACGACGGCGCGCTCGACGCGGCGACGAGCCTTGCCTACGACAATCGCGACCGCTCGCCCGAGATCGCCAAGATCTTCGTGGAGATCGTGTCGGAACGCCTGACCTCGGACAAGCTGACGCCGCCGGACGCCGACATGCTGGCGCGCTTTCCCACCGTGGTGGAGGCGAGCCGTTCGGCGCTCGGCGCGCAGTCGCTCGGCTGGTACAAGTTGGGCCAGGCCGACACGGACGGCGCGCGCAGCTGGTTCCGCAAGTCGATCGACTGGGAGGCGACGAGCGAGGGCGTCATGGGCCTCGCCGTGGTCGCCGCGCGCACCAAGGACAAGGCGGCGCTGGACGCGGTGCAGACCGCCTATGCCGAGCGCTTCCCCGAAATCCGCGAGTTGAAGGCGATGGAGACGGCAA
>NZ_BBWL01000070.1:0-1177 GCF_001463785.1 Aureimonas sp. AU40 | reverse complement strand
AATGGCCAAGAGCAAATTTGAGCGCAACAAGCCGCACGTGAACATTGGCACGATCGGCCACGTCGATCATGGCAAGACGTCGCTGACGGCTGCGATCACGAAGTATTTTGGCGAGTTCCGCGCCTACGACCAGATCGACGCGGCGCCGGAAGAGAAGGCGCGCGGGATCACGATCTCGACGGCGCACGTGGAGTACGAGACGGAGAACCGTCACTACGCGCACGTCGACTGCCCCGGCCACGCCGACTACGTGAAGAACATGATCACGGGCGCGGCGCAGATGGACGGCGCGATCCTGGTGTGTTCGGCGGCCGACGGCCCGATGCCGCAGACCCGCGAGCACATCCTGCTGGCCCGTCAGGTCGGCGTTCCCGCGATCGTGGTGTTCCTGAACAAGGTGGACCAGGTCGACGATCCCGAGCTGCTGGAGCTGGTCGAGCTGGAGCTGCGCGAGCTTCTGTCGCTCTACGAGTTCCCGGGCGACGACATTCCGATCGTCAAGGGCTCGGCCCTGGCCGCTCTTGAAGACTCCAACAAGGAGATCGGCGAGAACGCGGTTCGCGCGCTGATGAAGGAAGTCGACGCCTACATCCCGACGCCGGAGCGTCCGGTCGACCTTCCGTTCCTGATGCCGATCGAAGACGTGTTCTCGATCTCGGGCCGCGGCACGGTTGTGACCGGCCGCGTCGAGCGCGGCATCGTGAAGGTGGGCGAGGAAGTCGAGATCGTCGGCATCCGCGACACCAAGAAGACGACGGTGACGGGCGTCGAGATGTTCCGCAAGCTTCTGGACCAGGGCCAGGCGGGCGACAACATCGGCGCGCTGGTTCGCGGCGTGGACCGCGAGGGTGTGGAGCGCGGTCAGGTTCTGTGCAAGCCGGGTTCGGTGAAGCCGCACACGCGCTTCATGGCCGAGGCCTACATCCTGACCAAGGAAGAGGGCGGCCGCCACACGCCGTTCTTCACCAACTACCGTCCGCAGTTCTACTTCCGCACGACGGACGTGACGGGCGTGGTGACGCTTCCCGAGGGCACCGAGATGGTGATGCCGGGCGACAACGTGACGATGGACGTCAAGCTGATCGTTCCGATCGCCATGGAAGAGAAGCTGCGCTTCGCCATCCGCGAAGGCGGCCGCACCGTCGGCGCCGGTATCGTCGCCAGCATCGTCGAGTAA
>NZ_BBWL01000069.1:0-1198 GCF_001463785.1 Aureimonas sp. AU40 | reverse complement strand
TGGGGGACGCCATGTCCAGGGCTGGAACGGTTCGGGTTTCTCGTTCGGGGACTTTGGCGGAGACGGGCGTCGGGCCCAGCGCGGGGGCCGGGGTGACGGCTCGTGGCGCCGGGCCGCAGGCCCTTCGCGCGCCGGGGGCGCTGTCCCCCACTGGTGCGCCGGACTGGCTCGACACCATCATCAAGGGCGACTGCGTCTCGCGCATGGCCATGCTGCCCGCCGGCAGCGTCGACGCCATCTTCGCCGACCCTCCCTACAATCTCCAGCTCGGCGGCGATCTCACCCGGCCCGACCAGTCGCGCGTCGACGCCGTGACCGAGGAGTGGGACCGGTTCGAGAGCTTCGAGGCCTATGACGCCTTCACGAGAGCCTGGCTGCTGGCCGCCCGCCGGCTGTTGAAGCCGAGCGGCACGATCTGGGTGATCGGCTCCTACCACAACATCTTCCGCGTCGGCGCCATCATGCAGGACTTAGGCTTCTGGATGCTGAACGACATCGTCTGGCGCAAGACCAACCCGATGCCGAACTTTCGCGGCCGGCGCTTCCAGAACGCCCACGAGACGATGATCTGGGCCTCGCGCTCGGCCGAGGCCAAGAGCTACACGTTCAACTACGACGCCATGAAGGCGGCCAACGACGACACGCAGATGCGCTCGGACTGGCTGTTTCCGATCTGCTCGGGGGCCGAGCGGCTGCGTGCCGAGGACGGGGTGAAGGTGCACCCGACGCAGAAGCCCGAAGCGCTTCTGGCTCGCGTCATCCTGTCCTCCACCAAGCCGGGCGACGTGGTGCTCGATCCCTTCTTCGGGACCGGCACGACCGGAGCGGTGGCCAAGCGCCTGGGCCGGCATTTCGTCGGCATCGAGCGCGAGGACAGCTATATCGAGGCGGCGGCCGAGCGCATTCTGGAGGTCGAGCCCTTGTCGCCGGAAGCCTTGGCGACCAACGCGGGCAAGCGAGCCGAGCCACGTGTGCCGTTCGCGGCGCTGCTCGACATGGGCCTGGTGCAGCCGGGCGCCGAGCTGACCTGCGCCAAGGGCCGGCACCGGGCGCATGTGCAGGCAGACGGGACGGTGCGCTGCGCGGTGGGCGAGCCGGCCTCGATCCACAAGATCGGGGCACGGGTGCAGGGACTGGAGGCGTGCAACGGCTGGACCTTCTGGTATGTGCGCGAGGGCACGCGGCTCACCCCGATCGA
>NZ_BBWL01000068.1:0-1209 GCF_001463785.1 Aureimonas sp. AU40 | reverse complement strand
AGGCGCTCCAGCGTCCGGCCCATGCGGGTCATGATCTCGCCGACATCCTCTTGCGTGACGATCATCGGCGGGCAGAGCGCCAGCTGGTCGCCGATGGAGCGGAAGATCAGCCCTTCCTCGTGGCCGATTGCGGCGGCGATCTGACCGGCCCGGCCGGCCTTCTCGAAGGGGCGCTTGGTCGCCTTGTCGGCCACCAGCTCCAGCGCCCCGATCAGCCCCGCGCCGCGCACCTCGCCCACCAGCGGGTGGCCCGCAAAGCTCTGCAGCCCCGCCTGGAACGGCTGTTCCAGCCGCGCCGCGTTGCCCATCAGATCGCGCTCCTCGATGATCGCGATGTTCTCCAGCGCGACGGCGGTGGCGACGGGATGGCCCGAGGCGGTGAAGCCGTGGCCGAAGACGCCGAGCCGGGCCGAGTTGTCGGCGATCGGCGCATAGACCGCCTCCGACAGCATCACCGCGGCGAGCGGCATGTAGGAGGAGGTGATCTGCTTCGACAGCGTCATGATGTCGGGCGTGAACCCGTATTTCTGGCAGCCGAAGGGCGTGCCGAGCCGGCCGAAGCCGCAGATCACCTCGTCCGAGACGAGGAGGATGTCGTTGGCCCGGCAGATGCGCTCGACGCCCTCCCAATAGCCGGCGGGCGGCGGCATGACGCCGCCCGCCGCCATCAGCGGCTCGCCGATGAAGGCCGCGATCGTCTCGGCCCCTTCCTGCGCGATGACGTCCTCGAGCTCGGCGAGAAGCCGGGCGGTGAACTCGGCCTCGCTCTCGCCCTCATGACCGAAGCGGTAGAAGTGCGGGCAGGTGAGATGGCGCACCGGGATCGCCGGCAGGTCGAAGTCGCGATGGTTGGTGGGCAGGCCGGTGAGGGAACCGGAGGCGATGGTGATGCCGTGATAGGCCTTGGTGCGGGCGAGGAACTTCTTCTTCTCCGGCTTGCCCATCGCGTTCGAGCGATACCAGACCATCTTGACGATCGTGTCGTTGGCCTCCGATCCGGACGAGGTGAAGAAGGCGCGGGTCAGGGGCTCGGGCGTCATCTCGGCGAGCTTCTCGGCGAGGCGGATCGAGGGCTCGTTCGATTTGGAGGTGAACGTGTGGTAGTAGGGCAGCTTCAGCATCTGCTGATAGGCCGCGTCCGCCAGGCGCTTTTCGGAAAAGCCGACGCCGACCGACCAGAGGCCGGCCAGCCCCTCGATATACTCCTTG
>NZ_BBWL01000067.1:0-2530 GCF_001463785.1 Aureimonas sp. AU40 | reverse complement strand
TCGGCTCTTGCCGATGTAGTCGGCGAAGGACTTCAGATTGGCCGGGTCGGGAAGTGAGGCGCTCTCGCGCGAGGCGACGCGGCCCATCTGCCCGCGCAGATTGTCGAAGCGCAACGTGTCGAACTCGCCCCGCCCGTCGGGCATGCGCCGGCCCAGCGCGGCCAGCGCCTCGGCCCCTTGCGGCGACCGCACGGCGCTCGCCTTCTGGACGGTGGCGAGGCGCTCGGCCTCGCCGTCGCAATTACCGAGAATGTAGGAATAGGCCTCGTAGGAATGGGCGGGGTCGCCGCTGCGCGCCAGGGCCTCGCCCAGCGTACAGAGAATGTCGATATGGGCGCAGGTGAGAAGGCCGGGGGGCTGGCGCGCCTGATCCACGTAGGTCCGATCCGCGATGTCCCTCTCCCCTTTCCCGCGCCGATGGCCTCGCACCGCCCGAACCGGGATCGCGACGGATCAGCCGGGGCTGGGCGGAAGGTCACGGGCCTGCGCTCTCGCACCCGGCGAGCCAAGGCAGACCCGGGAAGGAAGTAAGCCAGACGAAATCATAAGTCGTGGTTGCAATTGACGGGCTGATCTATCGACGGAACAGGTTGGCGTCGGCCAGTTCCACCACCTCGTCGCCTCGCCCGCTCATGATGGCGCGCAGCGAGTAGAGGCTGAAGCCTGCGGCCTGCGCGAGCTGGATCTTGGGCGGCAGCGCGAGTTCCAGCGTTTCCGTCACCACGTCCACCAGCGCCGGTCCGTCATGGGCGAAGGCGGCCTTAAGCGCGCCTTCCAGCGCGTCGGAGCGGGTGACGCGCAGGCCGAGGAAACCCATCTCGCGGCTGATGGCGGCGAAGTCGGCCGAGCGCAGCGCGACATTGGTGTCGACATAGCCCGCCGCCTTCTGCTCCATCTCCACGAAACCGAGAGTCGCATTGTTGAAGACGACCAGTTTGATCGGCAGGCCCATCTGGCTTGCCGTCAGAAGATCGCCCATCAGCATGGTAAGCCCGCCGTCACCCGAAAGCGACACGACCTGCCGGCCGGGACAGGCCGACTGGAGGCCCAGCGCCTGCGGCATGGCATTGGCCATGGAGCCATGGTTGAACGAGCCGACGAGCCGGCGCTTGCCGTTCATGGTCAGGTAGCGCGCGGCCCAGACGGCGGGCGTGCCGACATCGGCGGTGAAGATCGCGTTGTCGCTCGCCAACTCGTCGATCAGCTTGGCGACATATTGCGGATGGAGGGGCTGATCGCCCTCGCGCGGCGTCGCCAGAGCGTCGAGCCCCTCGCGCGCCGAGCGGTAGTGCTCTCTGGCCGCCTGGAGAAAGGCGCCGTCGCGCTCTGGCGCGATGCGCGGCAGCAGCGCCGAGACCGCCTCGCGCACGTCCGAGACGACGCCGAGCGTGATCGGCGTGCGCCGACCCAGCGCGCCGGGATCGCGATCCACCTGCGCTACCACCGCCTTCTCCGGGTAGAAGTTGCGATACGGAAAGTCGGTGCCGAGCATCAGGAGCGTGTCGCACTCCATCATCGCGTGGTAGCCCGAGGAGAAGCCGATGAGGCCGGTCATGCCGACATCGTAGGGATTGTCCCACTCGATCCATTCCTTGCCGCGATAAGCGTGGACGATCGGCGCCTGCAACGCCTCGGCCAGCGCCACGACCTCGTCATGCGCGCCGGCGACGCCGGCCCCGCAGAGAAGCGTGACGGCGCCCGACGCGTTGACAAGGGCCGCGAGCCGGTCGATCTCCCCGGCATCGGGCACCAGCCGAGCGGCTTTGAGCTTGGGAAAGCCGGTGCGCGCAATCTTGGGCGCGGGCTTCAACGCGACATCGCCTGGCACGACGATGACCGCGACGCCGCCTTGCGCGATCGCCGTGCGCATGGCGCGGTGCAGAAGCTCGGGCATCTGCTCGGGCGTCTGGAGCATTTCGCAGAAATGGCTGCATTCGCGAAACAGCTCGGTCGGATGCGTTTCCTGGAAGTAGTTGAGGCCGATCTCGCTGGAGGGGATATGGGCGGCGATCGCCAGAACCGGCGTGCGGTTGCGCTGGCAGTCGAACAGGCCGTTGATCAGATGAAGATTACCCGGCCCGCAGCTTCCCGCGCAGACCGCGAGCTGCCCCGTCGCGGCGGCCTCCGCCCCGGCCGCGAAGGCCGCGACCTCCTCGTGGCGCACATGCATCCATTGAATCCCGCCGTCGCGCCGCAGGCTGTCGTTCAACGCGTTGAGACTATCGCCCGTCACACCCCAGATGCGCTCCACTCCCGCGTCTTTCAGCGTGGCGACGAACAGATCGGCGATGGACTGGCTCATGGGGGCTCTCGTGGCTGGCAGCGATGAACGCTAAGTGTTTTCCGACGCCTCCCCCGGACCTTCGCCGGTGCGAAGCGCATGCCCTTTTCAATTAGCTGCGCCTCGATCCGTTCCCATTCACGGCACGCATGGCTGCCTCCCGGCGCCGCGATCGGCGCCGGGAGCGTTCGTTCGCCCTTGACCTCTAGCCGAGGTCAGACCAGCCCTTCCACCGCGACGGCTCCGGTC
>NZ_BBWL01000066.1:7500-9396 GCF_001463785.1 Aureimonas sp. AU40 | reverse complement strand
CCTTCCTGCCAGACCAGCCCGCCCCTTCGGACATGCAGGGCAGCGCCTGAAGGCTGCGAGACGGCAACGAGCAAGGAGGGAGAAAGGTGCAGGTGAAGAAAGCTTGGAGAGGTTGAGAGTCAGCATAAACCAGGAGGCGTAACGGACTGATATCGAGCCATTTCTGGTCGTATCGCGAAGGCGTTGCGAGCTCTGGGGCGTACCGTATCGGGCGAATGGTTAAGTCGCCCTTAACCATTCGCCCGATACGGTACGCGATACGATCCAACACGAGGCGTTGCGCCATGTCCTACACGCTCGCAACGGCAGCCGAGGTTGCCGGCAAGACCAAGCCCACGATCTGGCGCGCGGTGAAAAGCGGCAAAATCTCGGCCACGCGTCTCGACGACGGGACCTTCCGGATCGAGCCATCGGAACTCGACCGCTACCTCGCCGCAACGCGGGAAACGCCGCCCGCTGAAACGACGATGCGATCCGAAACGGGGTCTGGTTACGCCGATATGGATGCCAAGGCGTTACAGGAGGCGATTACGCTTCGTCTCACGGTCGGACATCTTGAAACGTTGTTGGCAACGGAGCGGGAGCGTGCGACCGAGCTACGGCAGGAGCGGGAACATTGGCGCGAACAGGCGCAGAGGCTCGCCATCACGCATGAGAGGCCGGTCACGGCCGCGCCGGCAAGGGACGAACAGGGAGATCGAAACGGCTTCTTGGCACGCCTCCTGGGGGCCGTGCGCGGCTGAAGACCGGCTTTCGTTTGACTCTGTCAGCGAGCATCCGCCAAATGGAGATGTTAACGCGACTCCTTGGAGCGTTAAGAATTTGGCCGCCGCAGTAGGATCTAAAAAGCGAACGGCCCCGAAGCTGGAACTTCGAGGCCGCCAATAGATAAGGAGCCTGAAAAAGACACCCCCAAACGGTGTTCAGGCTCCCACATCGTCGGAACGTCGTCAACGGGTTTTGCGTAAACCCCGACCCGAAGATGCACGTCGCTTTCACGGTCCGATCCGGCTCACAGGAGTTCTGTGCCGTGATCCGTTCCATTCTTGCCCAGATGATCACTTCGGCCTCGGTGGCCGCCCTCGATGCCCTCTTCAAACAGGTCACTGCGGTTTGGGCCGAGGCGCACCTGACGGATGACGAAGCCAGCGAGCTCTATGCCGCGATCCAGCTGCGCCGGCCCAAAGGCCGAGGCCATCCCAGCTTGATACCGCCGTCACGCCCCTTCCCACCTCCTATCGGACCCTTCTCACAGCCGCGCCGCCACCAATGCTCTCCCGATCGCGCCGCCTCGATCTTTCGCCGGCGGTGCTGTGCTTCGTCCGGCGCCATGCCGCCGGCGCTCGCCAGCCGCTTCACGGAAAGCGAGCGGGCGCTTCTGGCGATCATCGTCCAGGAGATCCGGAAGCGGGGCCACTGTGCCCGTCCGATCGGCGCGCTCGCCGGGCTCGCCGGCATCTCCCGCACCAGCGCCAAAAGGGCGCTCCGGATCGCCGAGCGCATGGAGCTTATTGAGGTCACGCGTCGACCCCGGCCAGGTCAGAAGAATCTGCCCAACATCGTCACGATCCGCTCGCAGGAATGGCAGCTCTGGATCGAGAAAGGGTCGCGTTCGACAGGGGGCAAAGAAGCGTCCCCCACGAATAGGATTCCTCCTAGAAAGGAAGCGCGAAGCTCTTCGAGGCACTTCGTGGAGTCTAAACCAGCCCGAATTTGCCCTCCAAACCGCCCCCAAACCCATCCCGAACCGAACAGAACGGAATGGCGACGCCGCTAAAGCGACGTCTTCGGCAGAATCTCAGACTCGTAGGCCTCTTGCACGGTGTTCTTTCACGAACGCTGCGATGACGGCTGGCCATTTTTATTGTCACTAAACTCATGAAAAACAAAGGCTTA
>NZ_BBWL01000066.1:0-2500 GCF_001463785.1 Aureimonas sp. AU40 | reverse complement strand
TTTACACTGGCATTCGTGTCGGCATGTGTAGGATAGGTGGTAGGCTTTGAAGCGTGGGCGCCAGCTCGCGTGGAGCCATCCTTGAAATACCACCCTTATCGTCATGGATGTCTAACCGCGGTCCGTTATCCGGATCCGGGACAGTGTATGGTGGGTAGTTTGACTGGGGCGGTCGCCTCCCAAAGAGTAACGGAGGCGCGCGATGGTGGGCTCAGACCGGTCGGAAATCGGTCGTCGAGTGCAATGGCATAAGCCCGCCTGACTGCGAGACAGACAAGTCGAGCAGAGACGAAAGTCGGTCATAGTGATCCGGTGGTCCCGCGTGGAAGGGCCATCGCTCAACGGATAAAAGGTACGCCGGGGATAACAGGCTGATGACCCCCAAGAGTCCATATCGACGGGGTTGTTTGGCACCTCGATGTCGGCTCATCGCATCCTGGGGCTGGAGCAGGTCCCAAGGGTTTGGCTGTTCGCCAATTAAAGCGGTACGTGAGCTGGGTTCAGAACGTCGTGAGACAGTTCGGTCCCTATCTGCCGTGGGTGCAGGAATATTGACAGGATCTGTCCCTAGTACGAGAGGACCGGGATGGACATACCTCTGGTGGACCTGTTGTGGCGCCAGCCGCAGTGCAGGGTAGCTATGTATGGACGGGATAACCGCTGAAGGCATCTAAGCGGGAAACCCACCTGGAAACGAGTATTCCCTATCAGAGCCGTGGAAGACGACCACGTTGATAGGCCGGATGTGGAAGCGCGGTAACGCGTGAAGCTGACCGGTACTAATAGCTCGATCGGCTTGATCGTTCTCATTCGCCCATGTTCATCCCAGGCCTTGCCGGGATGAAAGGGCTTCTTCTTCTTCGAGACACAGCTTCCAGTATGATGCGATTGGCCGACCTGGTGGTTATAGCGAGGTGGCTGCACCCGATCCCATTCCGAACTCGGCCGTGAAACGCCTCAGCGCCCATGATACTTCGTCTTAAGACGCGGGAAAGTCGGTCGCTGCCAGGTCTGCCAATCGCATCTTCTTCTCTTCCTTCCTTCAAAAAACCCCCGTCCTCTCCCGAGGCGGGGGTTTTTGCTTGTCTGGGTCTCGGAGTTCGAGCTCGGCCGCGCCTGCCAGCGCCGGCGCTCGTTTCAGCGATCGGCGGCCTTTGCCTTCCGCCCCTCCTCCCAGCTTCCATCCGCCAGCTCTCTTTCACCCAACGAATAGGCTCTCAGATCCACGAGAAAGCCCGTAGGTGAGCGACGTGCTGCTTTTGGCTACCAAACTAGCCAAAGACCCATCCGGCCTCTCTACGGTCTTTCTATTCGATCATGCTCTTCGCTTGGTATCTGGCTTCGCTCAAAGCCGCCGCGCCTGTCCCGGATGGGTGGTCGGCGCCGAGCCGCGTCACAAAATCCTGCCTTCCGCGTCTCGCGTGACGGCTGCCTCGTCCCATTCCGCCGTCGCGCCCGGGTGAAGCCAAGCGTCACTCGAACAGGCGGCCCTGCGCGTCCCGGCTAAAGGCGAAGCGCAGCTTCACCACGCGCCGCCCTGCCTTCACCGGCTTCCAGTCGATCCGCCACCCGTCCTTCTCGCAGAGCTCGCGCACCGCCGGCTCCAGGATCTTGGTGCGCAGCTTCCCGAAATCGGCCCGCTGCTTCTCCGTAGCGTCCATGGAGAGCGCGAAGTCCTCGATCGCGTATTCTGCCCTCCCGGTCGCCTCGAAGCGCGTCAGGAGCTCGAGAAGGCGCCAGGAATAGGCCGAGCGCAGCGCTGAGGCCTGCTTGAGCTGATAGCTCGTGAACTGCTTGCGCAGCCCCGTGAGGTAGGGAAGCAGCGGCGGCCACCAGTGCAGCTCCACCCAGCCCTCGCCGCTGTGATATTTGACCGCTCCCACCCAGCGCATCTGGACCTTGGTCGGCTCCACCGGCTTGCCGCGGCGTCGGTGAGCCGCCTCATAGAAGGTGATGGAGCGGCCGAACAAGGCCCGGGCGGCGCCCTGCAGCGCCTCGTAGGCGGTCGTCATGTCGACCTCGAAGGCCTCGGCATATTCGGCCGCGGTGATCCGCGTCACCGGCACCTCGCCTGGTCCCAGTCGCCGGTAGCTGCCGAGCTTGGAGGCGGCCGTCGCGACGATGCGCTTTTCCGACAAGGTGAGACCGTGCCCCGCCCGGTTCAGCGCATTGTGCATCGAGATCCAGCGCTCGCCGGACAGGCGTTCAGGCAAGGTCGGCTTCAATGATCCCAAACCAAGATTCTCAAGGCTTTGAACGGTCTTTTCTCCCATGGTCCGGGTCATTCTCCCCTCATTTTCAAAGGGGAGAATAGAGGGTTTTTGGACGGGGCGCTCTGTGGAAAACGACCGGAAAAAGGGAGATGAAACCCGGAAAAAGGGAGAATAAACCCGGAAAAAGGGAGAATAGGGGGGGTCAAGTATCTGTTTTTAAAAAGGAATTTCCCTCTAAAAACAAGAAAAAACAAGAAAAAACGGGTGCTCTGGGGAAAAGAGATGCG
>NZ_BBWL01000065.1:0-15592 GCF_001463785.1 Aureimonas sp. AU40 | reverse complement strand
TCGAAAGCGGACTGCCAGCTTTTGCTCGATCACACCGAAAGCGGACAGGCCGCTTTCGGCCAGAAACTGAAACCGATCAGAAGGCAGGGGAGGGTGGTTAGGGCCTTTTGCCGCCTGACCCACTCGAGGGCTGAAGCGGTGCAGAGGACGCCAAGGAAACTGGCAGCAGTCTTCTCGTAGCGTGTGGCGACCGCGTGCCATTCCTTCAACCGAGCCCACAGCCGTTCAACCTTGTCGCGGTTGTTGGTGATCGAGTCCGGGCAGGCGACGGGCGCTTCGTGGCGGAGCGGCGGGATGGCAGGACGAGCGCCCATGTCCCAGATGTGCTGGCGGAGGGCATGGCTGGTGGTGCCGCGGTCAGCCACGACCCACTTCGGGACGCCCGGCAGATGGGTTAAGAGCGGAACGGCGTGCAGCAGTTCGTGGGCCTGCACGGGTGCGAGGCGGAACAGGCTCTAGTTCATCCGAGCTCATTCAACGTAGCCAATGTCCCCGATCGAAAGGGCACTCCACTTTCAAATGGTGCGTCCTCCATCCACCTCCAGCACCACGCCCGTCACAAAGCGCGCCTCGTCCGAGGCGAGATAGAGGCAGGCACCGGCGATGTCGTCGGGCTCCGATAGGCGACCAAGCGGGATCGTGGCGATGAACTTTGCGCGGTTCTCCGGCGTGTCGGGCAGGCCCATGAAGCTTTCCAGAAGCGCCGTCGCGCCCATCACCGGCGCCACGGCGTTGACGCGGATGCCGCGCGGAGCGAGCTCAGCCGCAAGCGAGCGGCTGAGCATGTTCACCGCCCCCTTGGAGCCGTTGTACCAAGTGAGGCCGGGTCGGGGGCGGATGCCCGCCGTGGACCCGATATTGAGAATGACGCCACCGCCTTGGGCCGTAAAGGCCGGCAGGCTGGCCTGGACCGAATGGTAGATCGACTTCACGTTGATCGCGAAGACGCGGTCGAATTCGTCCTCGCTCACCTCCTCCAGCGGCTTGTTGCGATGGGTCCAGCCGGCATTGTTGACGAGAATGTCGAGCCGGCCGCCATGCTCCACGGTCGCGGCGATGGCGCGGTCGAAATCGGCGCGGCGCGTCACGTCGCCCGCAAGGCTCGTGGCGGCTTCGCCGATCCGCTCGGCCACCCGCCGCCCGCCGGATTCGTCGAGGTCGAGAATGGTGACGCGCGCGCCCTCGCGCGCGAAGCGCTCGACGATGGCCGCGCCGAAGCCGGAGGCCGCGCCCGTCACCAGCGCCGACTTGCCCTCGAGACGCCCGCTCATATCTCGGACACGCCGAGCTGCTTGAGAAGGCCGAGATTGTCGAGCAGCGCCCAATGCTCGACCAGCTTGCCTTGCCTGAACTCGAACAGGTCGAGAACGCCGATGTCGATAGGCCGGCCCGTGGCGGCAAGCCCCATCAGCTCGCCGCCATGCGTGCCCTTGACGCGCAGGCGCACCAGGACCTTCTCGCCCTCCGCGATGACGTCCTCGATCGGCAACTCCATGTCGGGAATGCCGGGATGCAGTGCTTCGGCCAACTGCTTCACGCCGTCCGGCCCGCGCACCTCGAAAGGCAGGCCGGGGTCGTGGCGGCGGAAACCGGGGTCGATATGGGCCTGCCACCAGGCTTCGTCGCGGCGCAGGAAGGCGTCGAAATAATCTCGCGCCAGCTGCTTGTTGGTTTCCTGTGTCGCCATGTCGTCCTCCCAGACTGTCGGCATTGCGGATCGTCAGACGTAAGGTTCGCTCGCCGCGAAGGCGGGCCGCGCGGCGACCTCGGCGCGCAAAGCGTCCAGCCGAGGCAGGGGCTCCAGCCAGGGCTCGCCGGCAAAGCGCAGGCGGAGATAGTCGAGCGCCACGATCGCGGTGATCACCGCGATGTCCGGCGTGCCGCCGCCATAGGCCGGCGGATCGGCCTCCAGGGCGCGGAAGCCCTCGACGATGGTGCGGCGGCGGCGCAGGCCGACCCGGTGCTCGCCGAAGTTCGGATCGACCTGCATCCGGTTGGTCACGATATTGGCCATGGCGTCGATCACGCCCATGGCCCGGCCGGCGAGGCTGATCGTGCGGTCGAGCGGGCCGGCGAGGAGCGAGGGCTCCGGCCGCTTCCGCTCCAGCCACAGAAGGATCAGCAGGCTCTCGGTAATCGGCAGTCCCTCCTCGGTGGCAAGCGTCGGCACGCGCGCCGCCGAGTTGAGCTCGAGAAGCGCCGGCTCGTCGTTCCAGGGATTGACGATCTCGGTCGCGGAAAGGTCGAAGCCCTTCTCGCCGAGCGCGATGCGGGCGACGCGCGCATAGGGCGAGGTCGTGTTGGTCAGAATGCGCATCAGGCCGCTGCCGCCGTTTTTTTGGTATCGGCCGCTTCCTCGCTGACGGCGCTGTAGCCGAAGCGCGGGAAGTGGACATGAACCGTGCCGCCACGCTCGCTCTCGTGGCGGATCACCAGTTCGCGCGGATCGGCGGCCACCAGCACGCCGCGGATCGGATCATTGGCGTCGTCGGTGCGGATGACGACCGTCTCGCCCGCCTCAAGCCCGCTCGGGTCGTCCACGGCCACGCCAGCCGTCGGCTCCGGGTCCGCCTCGCGGGCGATGCGAAGGGCGTCGTCGGCGCTCAAGGGGGAGCGCTCGCCATGGCCGAGCGCGCCGACGCGCTCCATCCATTGGAGGATCGCCGGCGTGAAGGGCAGAAGCCGGTCGGCCTCCGCGCCGGCGTGGGTGCGCACGAACCAGAGCGTATGATAGGCGGAAAGATCGGCCGCCGAAGCGCCGGGGCCGAGCAGGAAGGCGCGACCGTCCCGCAGCATGTCGGCGAGATGGGACATCTGCGCGGCGACGCGCTGCCGGTTCACCGACAGATCGCGCACGGAGGCGTCCTTCGAGAAGTCGTGGCGCATGAAGGCGATGCGATCCTCGATGAACTCGGGCGGCACGCCGTCGCCGATGATCGAGGTCGCGATCGAGGCGGCGGGGATGAAGGTCGTCGTATCCGCCCACCAGGACAGGATCGCGGCCAGCCCCGCCTGTCCGCCGGGATAGAGCGTCGGCTCGGGAAAGCGGCGCTCCAGCTCGGCGAAGATCAGCGCCGTGTCGCAATAGATGTCGGCGCCGATCTGCAGCACCGGCGAGCGGCGATAGCCGGCGGTCAGCGGCACCGTGTCGGGCCGGGGCGGCCAGATCGGCGTTTCCACCGAGCGCCAGGCGATGCCCTTGTGGCCGAAGGCGAGGCGCACCTTCTCGCCGAAGGGCGAGAGATCGTAGTGATGCAGGATGGGTTGGTCCATGGCACGTCCCTCCCAGAACGCGGCGACGGTTGACGGGGGCGGGCCGCCTCAGGCGAGGCAGCGCCGGAAGATCTCTTCGGCCTGGGCGACGGTCATCTTGCGCACCGAGGGGCAGGCGATGACCGTGTGGTCGTTGGCGGTCCTGGGGTCGAAGTCGCGCGCGGCGATGCCGGCATACAGGCCCGGCACGGCGCGCTCGGCCATCTCGCGCACGCGCGCTTCGGGAAGCTGGGCGGCGGTGAAGCGCTGGGGGAAGCCGATGTCGCGGTAGAGGTCGCGGATCGCCTCGGCGCAGGCCTCGATCGTCTCGGTTCGTGTCAGCCCCGCCGTCTCCACCTCCAGCGCTTCGGCCAGCGGCTTCACCTTGTGCGGCAGGACCGCGAGGTTGAAGGCGGTGACGTCGGGCAGCAGCACGCCGACGCCATAGGGGTGGGGCAGGTCGAGATGGCCCTCCAGCGGTAGGGACAGGGCGTGGCCATGGCCGAGCCGGGCATTGCCGCAGGCGATGTTGGCCATGCAGGAGGCCATGAGATTGTCGCCGCGCGCCGCCTCGTCGTCGGAATTGATCGAAGCGCGCAGCGAGCCGTATTGCAGGCGCACGGCGGCGATGGCGAGCGCGTCGGTGATGGGCGAGCCGATGGCGCTGAAATAGGCCTCCACCGCATGGGTCAGCGCATCCACCGCCGGCAGCGCGGCGACGCGCATGGGCAGCGAGCGCAGCGTCACCGGGTCGAGGATCGCAGCATCGGGAAAGCTCAAGGGGCCGCCGCCGAGCAGCTTCAAGTGCCGTTCCTCGTCCTTGACGATGGTCCATTGCGAGACTTCGGAGCCCGAGCCCGCTGTGGTCGGCACCATGATCATCGGCAGGGCGCGCTTGTCGAACTGGCCGACGCCGGTGCATTCGGCCATGGGCTTGTCGTTCGTCGCGACGATGGCGATGCCCTTGCCCGTGCACATGACCGAGCCGCCGCCGATGCAGACCACCCCGTCGATGCCCTCGCGGCGCACCCGCTGCCCTTGCGCGTCGATATGCGAGCAGCGCGCGTCGATGCCGCATTCGTCGAAGCGGGCGACGGCGAGCCCGGCTTCCTCGAGGGCGGCCAGAGCATCGGCATGGAAGGGCTGCGTGGAGATGACGGGATCGGAGACGACGAGCACCCGGCCCATCTTCAGATCGCGCGCCAGCTGCCCGATCGTGGCGAGCGAGCCCGGTCCGGCGACGACGCGCGTCGGCATGTAGAACTGGCTGATCAACGACGGTTCCTCCCGAAACGCCGGAGCGACCTCGATCGCTGCTTGCTGGGCTGGCTTAAGAGTGGCGCGGCCGGGGGCGGGGCCGCCAATAGGGCTTTTGTCCACCCGCCATCGCGCCCCGCTATGGCGCGGGGACGCTTGGGCGAGCGACGCTGGTGTCGACGCCAGCGGCGTCAGCCGTGCTTGAGGATCGTGGTGCGCAGGGTCGAGACGTCGTGCAGCGCGGCGAAGCCCTTCTCGCGGCCGTGGCCCGACTTCTTCATGCCGCCGAAGGGCAGCTCGATGCCGCCGCCGGCTCCGAAGGCGTTGATATAGACCTGGCCGGCCTTGATGCCGCGCGCCACGCGCATCGCGCGGTTGCCGTCATGCGACCAGACGGCGGCCATCAGCCCGTAATCCGTGCCATTGGCGAGGCGCACCGCATCCGCCTCGTCCTCGAAAGGCAGGACCGACAGGACCGGGCCGAAGACCTCCTTCGTCGCCAGCTCGTTGGCGCGGGGGACGGGGCCGTAGATGCGGGGCGCCACGAAGAAACCGGCCTCCGGCACGCCCTCGGCCACCTGTCCCGAAGCCAGAACCGGCACGCCGCTTTCCTCGGCGCGGGCGAAGAAGCCCTCGATGCGCGCCTTCTGCGTGGCGTTGATGACGGGTCCGAGATCGCGGTCCATCTCGGGCGTTCCGGCGGTGAGCTTTCCGAAGCGCTGCGCCAGCGCCTCCACCACCTCGTCGTAGCGGCTGCGCTCGACCAGGACGCGCGAGCCCGCCGAGCAGGTCTGGCCGGCATTCTGCACCATGGTCGTGGCGATGGTGCTCGCCGCCGTTTCCAGATCGGCGTCGCCAAACAGGACGTGCGGGCTCTTGCCGCCGAGCTCCAGCGTGCAACCGATATGGTTCCTGGCCGCCGCGCTCTGGATCAGCGTGCCGACCTCGGGCGAGCCGGTGAAGGAGACGAAGTCGATGTCGCGATGGCCGGACAGCGCCGCGCCGGCCTCCTCGCCAAGGCCCGGCACAATGTTAAGCGCGCCTTCGGGGAAGCCGACCGAGGCGGCGAGTTCGGCAAGGCGCAGCGGCGTCAGGCATGCGTCCTCGGCGGGCTTCACCACGCAGGCATTGCCCATGGCGAGCGCTGGGCCGACCGTGCGGCCGAACATCTGCGCGGGATAGTTCCAGGGAATGACATGGGCGGTGACGCCGTAGGGCACGCGCTCGGTGGTGACGAAATAGCCGGGCAGGAAGGGAATGGTCTCGCCATGCACCTTGTCGGCAGCGCCGCCGTAGAACTCGAAATAGCGGGCGGTCGCCACCATGTCGGCGCGCGCCTGTTTCATGGGCTTGCCGGTGTCGCGCGCTTCCAGAAGCGCCAGCTCCTCGGCATGCGCCTCGATCGCCAGCGCCAGCTTGGACAGAAGCCGGCCGCGTTCGGTGGCCGAGAGCTTGCCCCAGGCGCCGCCTTCGACGGCCCGGCGCGCGGCCTTCACCGCGCGGTCGACATCCTCCGCCCCGCCGGCCGCGATCTCGGCGAAGACGAGCCCTTCCGCCGGTGCCACGACCTCGATCGTGCGTCCGCTCGCGGCGGGGTGCCAGCGATTGTCGATGAAGACGCCCTGGGCGGCGCTGCGGGCGGGGGAATGGGCATTCATGGCAGGCGCTCCTCGAATCAAGGGCAGGGGACACGGGCGCGCCGAACGGCGAGCTTGCCGCTCTAGACTTCTGATTTCGCCGCATGATCCGACGGCAAGGCGTGGCCGCCTTGCCTGGACATGCTCCAGCCGTCCTCCACCGGCGCACCCGCGATGCCGTAGGAATGGGAAGAGATATCCGCCTCGCTGGCCTGCCTCGCCAAGACAAGTTTGCGCTTTCCCGCATAGGCGGGACCTATGGCTCGCGCTTCGCGCCACGGGGAACGAAGAGGGCG
Source organism: Aureimonas sp. AU40 (assembly GCF_001463785.1). Taxonomy (NCBI): domain Bacteria; kingdom Pseudomonadati; phylum Pseudomonadota; class Alphaproteobacteria; order Hyphomicrobiales; family Aurantimonadaceae; genus Aureimonas; species Aureimonas sp. AU40. Next base: position 9,150 of record NZ_BBWL01000065.1, on the reverse strand, counting down.
AGGGGAGGCCGGCTCAGGCGCTGACGCGCATCTGCGCGCTGCTCCAGGCGCCCGAGCGCACGAGGTCGCGCAGCGTGCGCCGGCACAGCTTCTCCACCGCCTGGACGGCATGGGAGAGGGGCCGATCGATCGGCTCCACCAGATGCACCGTGCGCAGGAAGGCCGGCTCGAAGGGCCAGGCGCGCAGCGAGCCCTCCTCGGTCTCGCGCCGGATCGCATGGGCCGGCAGCACGGAGTAACCGAGCCCCTGTTCCACCAGCGACTTGATGGCGCCATAGGCATCGATCTCGATGGCGGTGGCGAGTTGCACGCCATGGGCCGCCGCGCGCTCCTCCACGAGATCGCGCAACCCGTGGCCGGGGCTCGGCAGGATGAGGGGGAGGTCGGCCAGCCGGGCGACGGGCACGCTGCTGCCGGTCGCCGGAAGGGCGCCGGCATCGGGATCGGCGGCAGGGCCGAAGAGATGCAGTGCCTCGGACAGGAGGCCGATGGACCGCAGGCCGCGATCCTCGACAAAGGCGTAGAGCAGGCCGAGATCGACCCGTCCGAGGCGCAGCCAGTCCAGGACATAGCCGCTCATCGCCTCGGCGATCCGCAGCTTCACCTTGGGCAGTTCCGCCTGTGCGGCGAGGACGAGGGGCACGCCCAGGACCTGCGCGATCGAGGAAGGCAGGCCGAGGCGCACCTCGCCCGCCGGCTCGGCGCCGCTGCCCCGGATCTCGCGCTCGGCCTCCTCGAACTGCGCGACGATGGCGCGAGCGTTGCGCAGAAGGATCTCGCCCGCCTCGGTCGGCTGCACGCCCTGCGGCGTGCGGAACAGGAGCGGCACGCCGAGATCGGCTTCCATGTTGCGGATGTGGAGGCTGAGCGACGGCTGGGCGACGTTGAGCTTCCCGGCCGCGCGCGAGATCGACCCGCTCTCGACGATGGCGACGAAATATCTGAGCTGCCTGACATCCACGCGCGATTCCTCCCGGCGCGGAGCCTAGAGGCCGACGGGAATCCTGGATAGGTCTCGTGTCCGATCGGGGAGGATCGGACGGGCGGCCGCCGGGGATGACGTCGCCCGGGCGGCGTCTCGGCGCCTAGTGGAGCGGTCGGTGGCATCGTCGGCATTGCGCACGCCCCGAAATGTCGAGCGGGTTCGCCGCCGCAAAAGGCTTTGTAGCCCCTTCCTAGTAATATCTCCGCGCTGGCCTGGGCCGGCGACGCCAGACCTCAGCATCCGCCCTGACGGAACCTAGGGCATCTCCAGCCCGGACGGCCAAAGCCTTGCGACCAATCGATGCGGCGCGGCGTCAGGCCGCGCTATGGAGGGAGCCGGAGGGGGCGAACTCGTCGCGCAGCGCTTCGCTCTGCTGGCCGAGCGCGGGCACGGGGCGGAACGCCGGGGCCTCGCCGTCGAAGCGCGCGCCGGGCGCGAGATAGCGCACCGGGCCGGCGGGCGTCTCCACCGTGACGAAGCGGTTCTGCGGATGGTCGGCAAGGTCCTGCATGGAGCTGACGCGGCCATAGGCGATGCGGGCGCGCTCCAGCCGCTCGATCATCTCGGGTCGGTTGGCTTTCGCAAAGGCGCCGGTGACGATGGCGTCGAGCCGCTCGCGGTTGGCGACGCGCCGGCTGTTATCGGAGAAGTGCGGATCGCTCGCCACCTCCGGTGCCAAAAGCACATCGCGACAGAGATTGGCCCATTCGCGCTCGTTCTGGATGGAGAACAGAACGGCGGCGCCGTCGCGGCAGGAATAGGCCCCATAGGGCGCGATGGTCGGATGGTTCAGGCCGGAGCGCGCCGGCTCCTTTCCGCCATAGACATATTGAAGATACGGCACGTTCATCCAGTCGGCGAGCGCATGGAAGAGCGAGACGTCGATATGGCGCCCTTGCCCCGTCCTTTCGCGGCCGAGCAGCGCCTGCAGCACGGCCTGGAAGGCCGTCATCCCAGCCGCAATGTCGCAGACCGAGACGCCGACCCGCGCCATGCCCTGCTCGTTGCCGGTGATGGCGGAGAGGCCGCTCTCGGCCTGAACCAGAAGATCATAAGCCTTGAGGTCGCGGTACGGTCCCTCGTCGCCATAGCCGGAGATGGAGCAGGTGACGAGGCGCGGATTTTGCCGTCGCAGCTCGGCCGGGGCGAAGCCCAGCTTGTCGATGACGCCCGGCGCGAGATTCTGGACGAAGACGTCGGCCCGCTCGATCATGGCCGCGAGCACCGCCTTGTCGGCGGGCGCCTTCAAATCGAGGCAGACGGATTCCTTGCCCCGGTTCAGCCAGACGAAATAGGCGCTCTCGCCCTTCACCAGATGGTCGTAGCCGCGCGCGAAATCGCCCTCCGGCCGCTCCACCTTGATGACGCGCGCGCCGGCATCGGCCAGCCGGCTGGAGAGATAGGGCGCCGCCACCGCCTGCTCGACCGAGACGACGAGAAGATCCTTGATATCGGTGTTCACCGACGCCGCTCCCGCAAATGACTGGACAGGGTTCGCATGGCGCCCAGCCTAGCGTCGGCGTTTGTCGCGCCGCCAATAGCGATGTCCTTGCTCGCCCATAGCGCTCTTCTATGGCGCCGCCATAGGCGCGGCCTATGCCCGATAGCGCGAAAGCTTATTTCCATGTTGGAGCCGGCGGACGCACATCGGATGGAAGCATTCCAGACGAGGGGCCGTTCGGGAGGCCCTTGAGGGGAGGGGGAGAGCCATGCCGTCCGCTGTCGAGGCCGCCACCCTGTTTCTCTTCGTGCCGGCTGACCGGCCGGAGCGCTTCGCCAAGGCCTTCGCCGCCGGGGCAGACGCGGTGATCCTCGATCTGGAGGATGCTGTTGCGCTGGAGGCCAAAGGGCTCGCCCGTGTGGCGTTGCGCGAGGCGGCATCCTCCCTCGCGCAGGCACCTTGCCCCGTGCTCGTGCGCCTCAACGCCGCCGGTTCGCGCGAGCACGAGGCGGATCTGGCGCTCGCCGCGGCCCTGCCGCTTTCTGCCGTGATGCTGGCGAAAAGCGAACGGGCGGAGGAGGTGGCCACGGTTGCGGCGACCAGCGGTCACCCCGTCGTCGCCCTGGTGGAAAGCGCGGCTGGCCTTGCCAATGTGCGGGCGCTGGCGCAGGTCAGCGCGCGCCTCGCCTTCGGTTCCTTCGATTTCGCCGCCGATCTCGGCTGTCGGCATACGCGCGAGGCGCTGCTCCTCGCCCGGCTCGAACTCGTGCTGGCCAGCCGGCTCGCCGGCCGCCCGGCGCCGGTCGACGGGGTGACGGCCTCGACGCGCGACGAGGCGGCGATCGAAGCCGATGCGGCCCATGCCGCCGCGCTCGGCTTCGCCGCCAAGCTGCTGATCCATCCCGCCCAGATCGCCTCCGCCGCGCGGGGCTTCGCGCCGGCGGAAGGCGAGATCGCCTGGGCCGAGCGCGCGATCGCGGCCGGGCAGGGTGGCGGTGCCGTCGCGCTGGACGGGGAGATGGTGGACGCGCCCGTGCTCCTGAGGGCGAAGGCGATCCTGCGCGCGGCGCGACGCATTACGGACAAGGCCATCACGGGAAAGGCTTCGGCATGAGCACGAGGGCCCCGATCCACGAGGCGGATTTCATCTCCTCCGTCGCCGACGCGCTGCAATATATAGCGGTGTTCCATCCGCCGAGCTTCGTCAAAAGTCTGGCCGAGGCCTATGCACGGGAAGAGAGCCCCGCGGCGCGCGACGCGATCGGCCAGATCCTGGTCAACTCGCGCATGGCCGCCTTCGGTCGGCGACCGATCTGCCAGGACACAGGCACGGTGAACGTCTTCGTCAAGCTCGGCATCGGGGCGCGGATCGAGACGGCGCGCCCGCTCGCCGATCTCGTCAACGAAGGTGTCGCGAAGGCCTATACCGACGCCGACAATCCGCTGCGCGCCTCGATCGTCAAGGACCCACTCTTCGGCCGAAAGAACACCGGCGACAACACGCCCGCCGTCGTGCATGTGGAGATCGTGGCCGGCGACGAGGTCCGCGTCACCGTCGCGGCCAAGGGCGGCGGTTCGGAGAACAAGGCCAAGTTTGCCAATCTCGCGCCGGCCGCCTCGGTCTCGGACTGGGTGGTCCAGACGGTGGAGACGCTGGGCGCCGGCTGGTGCCCGCCGGGGCTGCTCGGCATCGGCGTCGGCGGAACGGCCGAGAAAGCCATGCTCATGGCCAAGGAGTCGCTTCTCGAGCCAATCGACATGGCCGAACTGATCCGGCGCGGCCCGGCCTCGCCGCTGGAGGAGATGCGGCTCGACATCTTTGAGCGTGTCAACGCGCTCGGCATCGGCGCGCAGGGGCTGGGCGGGCTGACGACGGTGGTGGACGTGAAGATCCGCTCCTATCCCTGCCACGCCGCCTCGAAGCCCATCGGCCTCATTCCCCAATGCGCCGCCGACCGGCATCTCACCTTCACGCTGGACGGCTCCGGCCCCGCGCGGCTCACCCCGCCCGATCTGTCTCTCTGGCCCGAGATCGACTGGGGCGAGCAGACGGCACAGGCGCGACGCGTCGATCTCGACCGTTTGACACGAGAAGAAGTGGCGACTTGGCGTGCCGGCGAGACGCTGCTCCTGTCGGGGCGGATGCTGACGGGCCGGGACGCCGCGCACAAGCGCATGGCCGACATGATCGGGCGCGGCGAGCCGCTGCCGGTCGATTTGAGGGACCGGGCGATCTACTATGTCGGCCCCGTGGACGCGGTGCGCGACGAGGTGGTGGGCCCCGCCGGCCCGACCACGGCCACCCGAATGGACGGCTTCACCGAACTCGTCCTGGACGCCACCGGGCTCCTCGTCATGATCGGCAAGGCCGAGCGTGGGTCAGCCGCGATCGAGTCCATCAAGCGCCACGGCGCGGCCTATCTGATCGCCGTCGGTGGCGCCGCCTATCTCGTCTCCAAGGCCGTCAAGCAGGCCCGCGTCCTCGCGTTTGCCGACCTCGGCATGGAGGCGATCCACGAATTCGTCGTGGAAGACATGCCCGTAACGGTCGCGGTGGACGCGCAGGGGCATTCGATTCACCAAACGGGCCCCTCGCAATGGCGCAAGCCCCACCTCACCCTCGGCGGTGCCGCAGCTGAACGTGTGACCTGAGAGTTCATCGGCAACCGCCCCTGCGCACAACTCGGGCTGGCTTCCGTGTTCCCGGAAGCGGAGAACCCGTTCCCCTGGATGTCGGAGGTCATGGACCTCAGCAACGAGAAGAACTTCTTCGAAACCCGTGTCATCGAATACCAGAACGGCGGCGCGGTAGCCTGGGACTAACCGGCCGTGCCCGTACGAACGGGGTGAAGGATCGTGACTGCGGCTCTCGGACCGTTTGCGGCATGAAACTTCGCATGCGGACATAAAGATGTCCTTATGTCTTCATTGACAACATGGTTGCGGGCGTGCTGAATGCCGCCTGTCGAGGTTCCCCGTTCCAGACATGGCGATGGGGCTAAGACGGGAAGCCAGTGGTGTCCCTCCGGGGCAGAGTCTGGCGCTGCCCCCGCAACTGTAAGCGGCGAGCGGCGGATCCATCGTGTGTCACTGAGCCTCGCAAGAGGTTCGGGAAGGCCGGAACCGCCGCAGCGACCCGTGAGCCAGGAGACCTGCCTCCGACGCGAAACGTTCCTCGGACGGGGGTTCCTCCGGTGGATCGCGCCTGGAGTTCGTGCCCTTGGCCGTCGGCGTCGGGGCGCTCGCCCTCGCGCGTTCTTCCTTCGGCCCTCGCCTGACCAAAGACGGTGGGTCATGACGAACAGCGCCTTCGCCTTTACGATCAGCAGCGTTCCGTTCAACGAGGACTATCGTCCCGCCGACCGCACGCGCATCACCACGAACTTCGCCAACCTCGCACGAGGGGAGTGTCGTCGCGAGAACCTGCGAAACACCTTGGCGATGATCGACAACCGCTTCAACTCCCTCATGCATTGGGACAATCCGATGGGGGATCGATACGCGGTCGAGCTTCGGATCGTCACCGCCGACCTGACGGTCGGCCTGCGCGACGGGGCCGAGACCTTCCCGCTGATCGAGATCCTGGCAACCACCGTCGTCGACAGGCGCACCGGCGAGCACCACGACGGCATGATCGGCAACAACTTCTCCTCCTATGTCCGCGACTACGACTTCAGCATCCGCTTGGCCGACCACATCCGCGAGAACCCCGATGGCGGCGCGCCGGACGGGTTCGGCGAGCTGCACGGCAACCTGTTCAAGCGATTCTTGGCCTCTGGCGCCTACAGGGACCGGTTCCCGAAGCCGCCGGTCATCTGCCTCAGCGTGTCCAGCCGGGAGACCTATCGCCGAACCGCGAACGTCCATCCCATCCTCGGGGTGGAATACGGGACTGACCGCCTTTCCAGAACCGACGACTACTTCGCAAGGATGGGGATGCGGGCGCGCTATTTCCTGCCGCCGGGCGGCGCCGCGCCCTTGGCCTTCTACCATCTCGGCGACCTGACGGGTGACTATTCCAACGTCGAGCTGGCCAGCACGGTCGCCACGATGGAGACCTTTCAGAAAATCTATCGCCCGGAGATCTACAACGCCAACTCACCGGCGGCGGAACACTACCGGCCGAGCCTGAACCGCCAGGACTATTCCCTGACCCGAATTGTCTATGACCGCGACGAGCGCAGCCGGCTGGCCGTCGAGCAGGGCCGTTTTGCCGAACAGCATGTCATTCGGCCGCATGGCGCGCAGCTCGAGCGCTGGTCTGCGACTGCGGGCCTATGAACGGAACGGACACGAAAGGACCACGAGCATGACGATTCTGTTGCCGACGACCACCGCGGGGAGTTTGCCCAAGCCGTCCTGGCTCGCCGAGCCCCGCACGCTCTGGTCGCCCTGGCGGCTCGAAGGCGAGGACCTACTCGCCGGCAAGCGGGATGCCCTGCGTCTTGCCTTGGACGACCAGCGGCAGGCGGGCATCGACATCGTCGGTGACGGCGAACAGACGCGCCAGCATTTCGTCACCACCTTCGTCGAACATCTCGGTGGCGTCGACTTCGAGAAGCGCGAGGTCGTCCGGATTCGCGACCGATACGATGCCAGCGTGCCGACCGTGGTCGGCGCCGTCTCACGCACGAAGCCCGTCTTCGTCGAGGACGCGAAGTACCTGCGCGCGCAGACCGGGCAGCCGATCAAGTGGACGCTGCCCGGTCCGATGACGATGATCGATACGCTCCACGACGCCCACTACAGAAGCCGCGAGAAGCTTGCCTGGGAGTTCGCGCGGATCCTCAACGAGGAAGCGAGGGAGCTCGAGTCCGTCGGCGTCGACATCGTCCAGTTCGACGAGCCTGCGTTCAACGTCTTCTTCGACGAGGCGAACGACTGGGGGATCGCCGCCCTTGAGCGGGCCGCCGAGGGCCTCAAGATCGAGACGGCCGTGCATATCTGCTATGGCTACGGCATCAAGGCCAATACCGACTGGAAGAAGACTCTCGGATCGGAGTGGCGGCAGTACGAGAAGACCTTCCCCAACCTCCGGAAGTCCAAGATCGACATCATCTCGCTCGAGTGCCGGAACTCCCGGGTGCCGATGGACTTGATCGAGCTCATTCGAGGAAAAAAGGTGATGGTGGGCGCGATCGATGTCGCGACCGACACGATCGAAACGCCGGACGAGGTCGCGGAAACCCTGCGCGAGGCGCTCCGGTTCGTTGATCCAGACAAGCTCTACCCCGCCACCAACTGCGGCATGGCACCACTGTCCCGCGACGTGGCGCGAGGCAAGTTGAAGGCCTTGGGCGCTGGCGCGGCGATCATCCGTAAAGACCTCGCATCTTAGCAGAAGGCAGACTTTCCAAAACCTGCTTTCACTCCGCAAAAGTGAAGCGACCGGCGACAATGGACTTCGCAGATCGGGGGACTTCGCAGATCGGGCAGACCTATGTCCGCTTTTGAGCATGAGCGTAAAGGCCTGGAACGGCGGTGGTCGGGCGTTTGCGGAATGGCAGCATTCCGCACGATTGATCCGAAAGCTGCCGGTCCGCTAGCGACCCTTCTCGGCCGTCTGCCTGTAAAGCGAGAGACGTCCGCTTTTGTGAGATACTTGCCTTCAGGTGGTGATTGGTAGTCCAAGCCAAGTCAGCGACGGGTGCGATCCTGGGAATTTGTCAGCTATCAGACGCGGGACCATGCCGAGCCCGGTATCGCTGTTCATGAAAACGGCCAACGCAGTTAGCGTTTTGGGAACCCCGAACACAAAAGCGGTTGCCCCAGGGTTCGAACCCCAGTGAAAGAACGCCGAGCCCTCAGGTTCCAGCCCCCAACCAAGGCCCCACGCTATACCGGGCGCTGGGCTGGACGGCGTGCCCCCAAGATCCTCGACGCCTCCGAAGGGCGGATAGGACTGCGGGCAAAGCCACAAGCGCGCGGTCGCCTCCTCCAGCAAAGCACTTTCCATCACCGCTGCGACGAAGCGACCGTAATCGACGGCAGTCGTGTGAAGCGAGAAGGCGGCATTGGCCCTCTTAGGCCGAAACTTAGGCTCGATACTGCCGTCGACATGATGTCCGAATGCGGCGTTTCCATCGAAAATGTCGTGCCATACGAAGCTCGACCCGCGCATTCCGAGTGGGGTGAAAACAAGCCGTTCGACAACGGCATCGAGGGGTTCTCCGGTTACTCTCTCGATAACCGCCTGGAGAAAGACGAAGCCTTCGCCCGAGTAGCTGAAGCGCGAGCCAGGCGAGAAGTATGTGCGCAAAGGGATGCCGTCACGTCGCCAGTTCGGCAACCCGGTCGTATGAGAAAGAACATGACGCGCAGTGATGGACGAAGCGCCGACATCGTCTGCCACCAGAGGCCCGACGATGTTCGACAACGGCTCGTCCAGATCGAGCTTCCCTGCATCCATCAGTCGAAGGGCCGTGCAAGCGACTATAGGCTTGCTCAGGGAAGCCGCCTCGAACACGGTCCCGACGTCGACTGGGGCTCTCGTCTCGATGCTTCGGACACCAAGAGTTCCAGCCTCGCTCGAACCTCGATCTATAGCGACATATGCCAAGCCCGGCACGCGGGCCGACTGCATCCTGTCGGTGATATGTCCGATGTCCATTGAGCCAACGTTGAGAAGTCATTTAGGACGCAGGCTACAGACTTCCGATCCGCAACGGCAAGTCATAAAGGATAGCTGCCGTTCCTAGCCTCATCGGCAAACGACCGGTTTCCG
>NZ_BBWL01000064.1:0-17621 GCF_001463785.1 Aureimonas sp. AU40 | reverse complement strand
GCGGCACTCCATCAATTCGTTCGTTCGGCTCCTGGGAGCCAACAAGGGTTCGCCTTCGCCTGACGCGTCAGGCGAACTTCTTCTGGATCTCTTCCGCGACCTGGTTCGGGACCTGCTCGTAGTGATCGAACTGCATCGAGTACTGGGCACGGCCCTGAGACATCGAACGCAGCGTGTTCACATAGCCGAACATATTCGCGAGGGGAACCATCGCATTGACGACAGTCGCGATTCCGCGCGATTCCGTGCCCTGGATCTGGCCACGACGGCTGTTCAGGTCGCCGATGACGTCACCGACGTAGTCTTCCGGCGTCACCACCTCGACCTTCATGATCGGCTCGAGGAGCTTCGGACCGGCCTTCTGGATGGCTTCACGGAAGCCAGCGCGCGAGGCGATTTCGAAGGCCAGAACCGACGAGTCGACGTCGTGATAGGCACCGTCGATCAGCTCGGCCTTGATGTCGACCATCGGGAAGCCCGCGAGCGGACCCGAGGTCATCACCGAAGCGATGCCCTTCTGGACACCCGGCACGTATTCCTTGGGAACCGCGCCGCCGATGATCTTCGACTCGAACACGTAACCCGTGGTGGGCTCGCCCGGCTCGATGTGCAGCTTCACGCGGGCGAACTGGCCGGTACCACCGGTCTGTTTCTTGTGCGTGTAGTCGACATCGGCCGCGCGCGTGATCGTCTCGCGATAGGCGACCTGCGGAGCACCGATATTCGCTTCGACCTTGAACTCGCGCTTCATGCGATCGACGAGAATGTCGAGGTGAAGCTCGCCCATGCCTGCGATGATGGTCTGGCCAGACTCTTCGTCCGTCTTGACGCGGAAGGACGGATCCTCGGCCGCGAGACGGTTGAGCGCGAGGCCCATCTTTTCCTGGTCGCCCTTGGTCTTCGGCTCGATCGCGATCTCGATGACCGGATCGGGGAATTCCATGCGCTCCAGGATGACCGGCTTCAGCGGATCGCAAAGCGTGTCGCCCGTGGTGACTTCCTTGAGGCCGGCCAGAGCGACGATGTCGCCGGCGAAAGCCTCTTCGATGTCTTCACGCGAGTTCGAGTGCATCTGCAGCATGCGGCCGATGCGCTCGCGCTTTTCCTTCACCGTGTTCTGGACGCCGGTGCCCTTGGTGAGCTTGCCGGAATAGATGCGGCAGAAGGTGAGCGAACCGACGAACGGGTCGTTCATGATCTTGAAGGCGAGCATTGAAAGCGGCTCGTCGTCCGACGACACGCGCGTCGTCTCGGTCTCATTCTTCGGGTCGATACCCTTGATAGCGGGCACATCGACCGGCGAAGGAAGGAAGTCAACGACGCCGTCGAGCAGCGGCTGGACGCCCTTGTTCTTGAAGGCCGAGCCGCAGAAGATCGGCGTGAACGTGACTTCGCAGGTGCCCTTGCGGATCAGCGCGCGGAGCTGGTCGTTGTCCGGCATGTTGCCTTCGAGATAGGCTTCCATGGCGGTTTCATCGACTTCGACCGCGGTCTCGATCATGAGCTCGCGATATTCCTGCGCCTGATCGGCGAGGTCGGCCGGAATCTCGACGACGTCCCACTGGGCGCCGAGCGACTCGTCGCGCCAGACCAGAGCCTTCATCTCGATCAAATCGACGACGCCCTTGAACTCATTCTCGGCGCCGACCGGCAGCTGCACGACGATCGGACGCGCGCCGAGGCGGGTCTTGATCATGTCGACGCAGCGGAAGAAGTCCGCGCCCGTCTTGTCCATCTTGTTGACGAACATCATGCGCGGCACGTGGTACTTGTCGGCCTGGCGCCAGACGGTTTCCGTCTGCGGCTCCACGCCAGCATTGGCGTCGAGCAGCGCGATGGCACCGTCGAGAACGCGCAGCGAACGCTCGACCTCGATCGTGAAATCGACGTGTCCCGGCGTGTCGATGATGTTGAAGCGGCGCATCTTCTCATCGCGCCCCTTCCAGTAGGTCGTGGTCGCGGCGGAAGTGATCGTGATGCCGCGCTCCTGCTCCTGCTCCATCCAGTCCATGGTCGCGGCGCCGTCGTGGACTTCGCCGATCTTATGGGACTTGCCGGTGTAGTAGAGAATCCGCTCGGTGGTCGTCGTCTTGCCGGCATCGATGTGGGCCATGATGCCGAAATTGCGGTAGTCTTCGATCTTGTATTCGCGGGCCATCGGGCGTCGCCTTTCGGATTGAAGCCGGGCTTACCAGCGGTAGTGCGAGAACGCGCGGTTCGCTTCCGCCATGCGATGGGTGTCTTCGCGCTTCTTCACGGCGCTGCCACGGTTGTTCGCCGCGTCGAGCAGCTCGCCCGAAAGACGATCGACCATCGTGGTCTCGTTGCGGCTGCGGGCCGCATTGATCAGCCAACGGATCGCCAGAGCCTGACGGCGCTCGGGACGAACATCGACCGGGACCTGATAGGTCGCGCCGCCGACGCGGCGCGAGCGCACTTCGACATGCGGCGCGACGTTCTCGAGCGCCTGATGGAAGATGCCGATCGCATCCTGGCGGGTCTTCTCGCCCATGATGTCGAAGGCACCGTAGACGATGCGCTCCGCCACCGACTTCTTGCCGTCATACATGACGGCGTTCATGAACTTCGTAACGACGAGATCACCGAACTTCGGATCCGGGTTGATCTCGCGCTTTTCTGCAGAGTGACGACGGGACATCGAATATTCTCTCTAAACTCGGTCGTTCAGGCTTACTTCGGACGCTTCGCGCCGTACTTGGAACGGCGCTGACGACGATCCTTGACGCCCTGCGTATCGAGCACACCGCGAATGATGTGGTAGCGCACGCCCGGAAGATCCTTTACGCGGCCGCCGCGGATCATGACCACGGAGTGCTCCTGAAGGTTGTGGCCCTCGCCCGGGATGTAGCCGATCACCTCGAAGCCGTTGACCAGACGCACCTTGGCGACCTTACGAAGAGCCGAGTTCGGTTTCTTCGGGGTCGTGGTGTAAACGCGGGTGCAAACGCCGCGCTTCTGGGGATTGGCCTGGAGGGCCGGAACCGTGTTGCGCTCGCTCGGGCGAACGCGCGGCTTCCGGATCAGCTGGTTGATGGTCGGCATTCCAACCTTCCTTCTTCTCAAATCTCGGTTCGAAACGGTCGACGCCAGCCGCGATTCGAGCCGTATAGCTCATACGCGAAACCGGGCGTCGACCTCATCTAATAAGAGGTCTGCCCGGAATGAGGCAGAGGATTACGGGCAAAACCGCAATCGTGCGACCAGCAATGGTGCGTCTCGTTGAACGAAGCCTTGTTTGAGGAGCTAGTCCCGGACGCGTCGTCCGAGAAAACTGGTGCCTCACATCGGCTCTGTTGGCGGGTGTTTAACGATTCTACGACGCCTCGTCAAGCCCTAGTTCAGAAAGGGTTCTTGACAAGACGAACGGCAGCCACAAGGGCTCCCCGATCTACGGAAAAGGGCCGCCCCATTGGGACGGCCCTCCCCTCTTTCGCTCCGCGCAGCGCTTATTCGGCGGCGTTGGTCAGGTTCGTCAGAAGCCGTTCGGCATTCGGCGAGGTCGAGGCCTTGCGACGGTCGTCGATGATCAGGTCGTCGCGCGACGAAGCGATGCGACGGACCTGGGTCATCATACCGCCCGTACCGGCCGGGATGAGACGGCCGACGATAACGTTTTCCTTGAGGCCCTGCAGCGTGTCCATCTTGCCGGCGACCGCCGCTTCCGTGAGGACGCGCGTGGTTTCCTGGAAGGATGCCGCCGAGATGAAGCTCGGCGTCTGCAGCGAAGCCTTGGTGATGCCCAGCAGAACCGGGTTGCCCGAGGCCGGCTTCTTGCCTTCCTCTTCCAACCGCTCGTTGACTTCGGCCAGCTCGATCCGGTCGACATTGTCGCCCGGGATATAGCCGGAGTCGCCGGACTCCACGATCTCGACCTTCTGCAGCATCTGGCGAACGATCACCTCGATGTGCTTGTCGTTGATGAGCACGCCCTGCAGACGATAGACTTCCTGGATTTCGTTCACGAGGTAAGAGGCCAGAGCCTCCACGCCGCGAATGGCCAGAATGTCGTGCGGCGCAGGGTTGCCGTCGAGAATGTGGTCGCCCTTCTCGATGACGTCGCCTTCCTGAAGGTGGAAGGGCTTGCCCTTCGGGATCAGGTACTCGACCGGCTCGATGCCGTCTTCGTGCGGCTCGATAATGATGCGACGCTTGTTCTTGTAGTCGCGTCCGAAGCGAACCGTGCCGTCGATCTCGGCGATGATCGCGTTGTCCTTGGGACGACGCGCTTCGAAGAGTTCGGCAACGCGCGGCAGACCGCCCGTGATGTCCTTGGTCTTCGCGCTTTCCATCGGAATACGCGAAAGAACGTCACCGGCTCTGACCTTGGCGCCCGGCTCGACCGACAGAATCGCGTCCACCGACAGGAGGTAACGCGCATCGGTGCCGCGCTGCAGCTTGGCGATGGTGCCGTCTTCCTTGCGAATGACGATCGCCGGCTTCAGATCGGAACCGCGCGGGTTGGCGCGCCAGTCGATGACCTGTCGCTTCGTGATGCCGGTGGACTCGTCCGCCTGCTCCAGAACCGACAGACCTTCGACCAGGTCCTCGAACTCGATCACGCCGTCCATTTCCGTCAGAACCGGACGGGTATACGGGTCCCATTCCGCGATGCGCTGGCCGCGGCGGACCTGATCGCCATCGTCCACGAAGATTCGCGAACCGTAGGTGACGCGGTGCGAGGCTCGCTCCTTGCCCGACGGGTCGAGGATCAAGATCGCCATGTTGCGGCCCATGGCCACAAGACGGCCTTCCGAGTCGCGAACCACGTTGCGGTTGCGGATCTGAACGCTGCCCTCGTACGAGGCTTCCAAGAACGACTGATCGACCACCTGCGCCGTGCCGCCCATGTGGAACGTGCGCATGGTGAGCTGCGTGCCAGGCTCGCCGATCGACTGCGCCGCGATGACGCCGACGGCCTCGCCCATATTGACGGGCGTGCCGCGCGCGAGATCGCGACCGTAGCAGACGGCGCAGATGCCGGTGCGCACCTCGCAGGTCAGCGCCGAGCGGATCTTCACCGACTGCACGCCAGCCTTCTCGATGATGTCGACATCGCGTTCCTCGACCGTGATGCCGCCCTTCACGAGCACGTCACCGGTGACGGGATGGAGGATATCCTCCAGCACGGTGCGGCCGAGAATGCGCTGTCCGAGCGTCGCCACAACCTGACCGGCATCCACGATGGGCTGCATGGTCAGGCCGTTCGGCGTGCCGCAATCGGTCTGCGTGATGATGCAGTCCTGCGCCACGTCGACCAGGCGGCGGGTCAGGTAGCCCGAGTTCGCGGTCTTCAGCGCCGTGTCCGCGAGACCCTTGCGGGCGCCGTGGGTGGAGTTGAAGTACTCGAGAACCGTCAGGCCTTCCTTGAAGTTCGAGATGATCGGCGTCTCGATGATCTCGCCCGAAGGCTTGGTCATCAGGCCGCGCATCGCGCCGAGCTGGCGCATCTGCGTGGGCGAGCCGCGCGCGCCGGAGTGCGACATCATGTAGATGGAGTTCATCGGCTTCTGACGGCCGGTCTCCTCGTCGAACTCCACCGCGCGAATGCGGCTCATCATCTCGTCGGCGATCTTGTCCGTGCACTTGGCCCAGGCGTCGACGACCTTGTTGTACTTCTCGCCCTGGGTGATCAGGCCGTCATTGTACTGCTGCTCGTATTCCTTCGCGAGCGCCTGCGTCTCGCCGATCAACTTCGGCTTGGTCTCCGGAATGACCATGTCGTCCTTGCCGAAGGAGATACCGGCGAGGCAGGCATGCTTGAAGCCAAGCTGCATGATGCGATCGCAGAAGATCACCGTGTCCTTCTGACCGCAGTGGCGGTAGACGGTGTCGATCATCTTGGAGATGTTCTTCTTCGTCATCAGGTCGTTGGCGATGTCGAAGGTAATCTTGTGCGTCTTGGGCAGAAGCTGCCCGATCAGCATGCGACCGGGCGTCGTCTCGTAGATCTTCGAGGTCGGATTTCCGTCCTTGTCGATCGAACGCACGCGGCCGCGGATCTTCGTGTGGAGCGTCACCGCCTTGGAGGCGACGGCGTGCTCGAGCTCGCCGAAATCGGCGAAGGCCATGCCCTGCCCCGGCTCGTTCTCGTTCATGATCGAGAGATAGTAGAGGCCGAGAACCATATCCTGCGACGGCACGATGATCGGAAGACCGTTCGCCGGATGCAGGATGTTGTTGGTCGACATCATCAGGACGCGCGCTTCGAGCTGCGCCTCGATCGACAGCGGCACGTGGACCGCCATCTGGTCGCCGTCGAAGTCCGCGTTGAAGGCCGTGCAGACCAGCGGGTGCAGCTGGATCGCCTTGCCCTCGATCAGCACCGGCTCGAAGGCTTGGATGCCTAGACGGTGCAGCGTCGGCGCGCGGTTTAGAAGAACCGGGTGCTCGCGGATGACCTCGTCCAGGATATCCCAGACTTCCGGACGCTCCTTCTCGACCAGCTTCTTGGCCTGCTTCACCGTGGAGGAGAAGCCCTTGGCGTCGAGGCGCGCGTAGATGAAGGGCTTGAAGAGTTCAAGCGCCATCTTCTTCGGCAGGCCGCACTGGTGCAGCTTCAGGCTCGGGCCGGTCACGATAACCGAACGGCCGGAATAGTCGACTCGCTTGCCCAACAGGTTCTGGCGGAAGCGGCCCTGCTTGCCCTTCAGCATGTCGGACAGCGACTTCAGCGGACGCTTGTTGGCGCCGGTGATGACGCGGCCGCGACGGCCGTTGTCGAACAGCGCATCCACCGCTTCCTGAAGCATGCGCTTCTCGTTGCGGATGATGATGCCCGGCGCACGCAACTCGATCAGCCGCTTGAGACGGTTGTTGCGGTTGATGACGCGGCGGTAGAGATCGTTCAGATCGGACGTGGCGAAACGGCCGCCGTCCAGCGGGACGAGCGGGCGCAGATCCGGCGGTATCACCGGAATGACGCTCATGATCATCCACTCGGGTCGGTTGCCCGACTCGAGGAAGTTCTCAACGATCTTAAGACGCTTCATGAGCTTCTTGGTCTTGAGCTCGGACGTCGTCGTCGCAAGCTCCTCGCGCAGATCGCCGGCGATCCGCTCGAGATCCATTGAGGCCAGAAGCTCCTGGATCGCCTCGGCGCCGATCAGCGCAGTGAAGCTATCCTCGCCATATTCGTCCACCGCGATGAGGTACTCCTCCTCCGACAGGAGCTGATGCTCCTTGAGGGCGGTGAGACCGGGTTCGGTGACGATATAGTTCTCGAAGTAGAGAACCCGCTCGATGTCCTTCAGCGTCATGTCGAGCAGCGTGCCGATGCGGCTCGGGAGCGACTTCAGGAACCAAATGTGAGCGACCGGCGCGGCCAGCTCGATATGGCCCATGCGCTCGCGCCGCACGCGCGAGAGGGTGACCTCGACGCCGCACTTCTCGCAGATGATGCCCTTGTACTTCATGCGCTTGTACTTGCCGCACAAGCACTCGTAGTCCTTGATCGGCCCGAAGATGCGCGCGCAGAACAGGCCGTCGCGCTCGGGCTTGAAGGTCCGGTAGTTGATGGTTTCCGGCTTCTTGATCTCGCCGAAGGACCACGAAAGAATCTTCTCCGGGCTCGCGATCGAGATCCGGATCGAGTCGAACGTCTGCGCCTGCACCTGAGGATTGAAGAGATTCATAACCTCTTGGTTCATGGTGCTGTCTCCTTATGAGGCCCGGGGCCTCCCAACGCGCCGGGCGGGGCCGGCGCCAAGATCTATCCGCAAAGACCGATCGGCGCCCCCGCATGTGGGCGCCGATCCTTGGCCGCACAAGGCGGCGTTTGCGAGGCGGCTTACTCGGCCGCGTCGGGAAGCCGCTCGTCGGGCGTCCCGGAATAGGGCAGTTCGACCACCGTGTTGGCGAGATCGACGTCGAGGCCGAGCGAGCGCATTTCCTTGACGAGAACGTTGAAGCTCTCCGGAATGCCGGACTCGAAGGCGTCGTCGCCGCGCACGATCGACTCGTAGACCTTGGTGCGGCCCGCCACGTCGTCCGACTTCACGGTCAGCATTTCCTGCAGCGTGTAGGCGGCGCCATAAGCTTCAAGCGCCCAGACCTCCATTTCGCCGAAGCGCTGGCCGCCGAACTGCGCCTTGCCACCGAGCGGCTGCTGGGTGACCAGCGAGTACGGGCCGATGGAACGGGCGTGGATCTTGTCGTCCACGAGGTGGTGCAGCTTCAGCATGTAGATGTAGCCCACGGTGACCTGACGGTCGAAGGGCTCGCCCGTACGGCCGTCATGCAGCGTGACCTGACCCGAACCGTTGAGCCCGGCCTTTTCGAGCATCTCCACGATGTCGCGCTCGTTGGCACCGTCGAAGACGGGCGTGGCGATCGAGACACCCTTGCGCAGTTGCTTGGCGAGCGTGACGACGGACTCCTCGTCGTATTGCTGCACCTTTTCGTTGCGCTCGCTGTCGCCCATCAGCTCCGCAATCTCGTTGCGCAGCGGGGTGACGTCGTGGGTCTGCTGATAGGCTTCGAGGAGCTCGCCGATCTGCTTGCCCATGCCGGCGCAGGCCCAGCCGAGATGCGTCTCGAGGATCTGACCGACATTCATGCGCGACGGCACGCCCAACGGGTTCAAGACGATATCGACATGCGTGCCGTCTGCGGTGAAGGGCATATCCTCCACCGGAACGATGCGCGAGACGACGCCCTTGTTGCCGTGACGGCCGGCCATCTTATCACCCGGCTGGATCTTGCGCTTGACGGCGACGAAGACCTTCACCTGCTTCATGACGCCCGGAGGCAGCTCATCACCGCGCTGCACCTTCTCGACCTTGTCCATGAAGCGCTGCTCCAGCGTCTTCTTGGATTCGTCGTAGACGCTGCGAAGCCCTTCGAGCTCGGCCTGGACGCGCTCGTCCTCGACCGCGAACATCCACCACTGCGAGCGGGGATACTCGTTCATGACGTCGGGCGAGACCTGCGTCCCCTTGCGGAAGCCGCGCGGGCCGGCGACCGCCGCCTGCCCGTCCAGCATCTCGACCAGACGACCGTAGACGTTGCGATCCAGGATCGCCTGCTCGTCGTCGCGATCCTTGGCGAGGCGTTCGATTTCCTCGCGCTCGATCGCCATCGCGCGCTCGTCCTTCTCCACGCCGTGGCGGTTGAACACGCGCACTTCCACGACCGTGCCGTAGGTGCCGGGAGGCATGCGGTTCGACGTATCGCGAACGTCCGAGGCCTTCTCACCGAAGATGGCGCGCAGAAGCTTCTCTTCCGGCGTCATCGGGCTTTCGCCCTTCGGTGTGATCTTGCCGACGAGGATGTCGCCCGGCTGCACTTCGGCACCGATATAGACGATGCCGGCCTCGTCGAGGTTCTTCAGCGCTTCTTCCGAAACGTTCGGAATGTCGCGTGTGATTTCCTCGGGGCCGAGCTTGGTGTCGCGCGCCATGACCTCGAACTCCTCGATATGGATCGAGGTGAAGACGTCGTCGGCGACGATGCGCTCGGACAGGAGGATGGAGTCCTCGTAGTTGTAGCCGTTCCAGGGCATGAACGCGACGAGCACGTTCCGGCCGAGAGCGAGATCGCCCAGATCCGTGGACGGGCCGTCCGCGATGATGTCACCGCGATTGACCCGGTCGCCCATCTTCACCAGCGGGCGCTGGTTGATGCAGGTCGACTGGTTGGAGCGCTGGTACTTCATCAGACGGTAGATATCGACGCCAGACCGGCCGCCCTCGAGATCTTCCGTCGCGCGGATGACGATACGCGTCGCGTCTACCTGATCGACCACGCCGCCGCGGCGGGCCGCGATGGCCGCCCCGGAGTCGCGTGCCACGACCGCTTCCATGCCCGTGCCAACAAACGGCGCTTCGGCACGCACCAGCGGCACGGCCTGACGCTGCATGTTCGAGCCCATGAGCGCGCGGTTCGCGTCGTCGTTCTCAAGGAACGGGATGAGCGCGGCCGCAACCGACACGAGCTGCTTGGGGCTCACGTCCATCAGGTCGACATTCTCGCGCGGTGTGATGATCACGTCGCCGGCATGACGGCAGATGACGATCTCTTCGGCAAAGCGCATGTCGTCGGTCAGCACCGCGTTCGCCTGGGCGACGTGGTGCTTGGACTCTTCCATGGCCGAGAGGTAGACGACCTCCTTCGTCACCACGCCGTCCACGACGCGGCGGTACGGGCTCTCGATGAAGCCGTACTTGTTGACGCGGGCGAAGGTCGCGAGCGAGTTGATCAGACCGATATTCGGGCCTTCCGGCGTTTCGATCGGGCAGATACGACCATAGTGCGTCGGGTGCACGTCGCGCACTTCGAAGCCGGCGCGCTCACGGGTCAGACCGCCGGGGCCGAGCGCCGAGAGACGACGCTTGTGCGTGATCTCGGAGAGCGGGTTGGTCTGATCCATGAACTGCGACAGCTGCGACGAGCCGAAGAACTCGCGCACGGCGGCGGCCGCCGGCTTGGCGTTGATGAGGTCCTGCGGCATGACCGTGTCGATCTCGACCGAGCTCATGCGCTCCTTGATGGCGCGCTCCATGCGCAGCAGGCCGACGCGATACTGATTTTCCATCAGCTCGCCCACCGAACGCACGCGGCGATTACCGAGATTGTCGATGTCGTCGATCTCGCCCTTGCCGTCGCGAAGGTCCACGAGCGTGCGCACCACCGCAAGGATGTCTTCCTTGCGGAGCACGCGCACCGTGTCCTCGGCCGCCACGTCGAGACGCATGTTCATCTTCACGCGGCCGACCGCGGAGAGGTCGTAGCGCTCGGAATCGAAGAACAGCGACTGGAACATGGCCTCGGCCGTGTCCATCGTCGGGGGCTCGCCCGGGCGCATGACGCGGTAGATGTCGAACAGCGCGTCCTGGCGGTTCTCGTTCTTGTCGGCCGCCAACGTGTTGCGGATGTAGCCGCCGACCGTGACATGGTCGATGTCGAGAACCGAGATCTCCTCGTGCCCCGCGTCGAGCAGAACCTTCAGCGTCTTCTCGTCGATCTCGTCGCCGGCCTCGAGATAGATCTCGCCCGTTCCGTAGTTGACGATGTCCTCGGCAAGGTAGTTGCCGTAGAGGTCTTCCTCGGTCGCCCGCAGGGCAACGACGCCCCGCTCCTTCATCTGACGAGCCTGGCGCGCGGTGACCTTCTTGCCGGCTTCCACCAGCACTTCGCCCGAGTCCGCATCGACGAGGTCGGTCAGAGTCTTCTGGCCGCGCACGCGCTCGACCGAGAACGGAATCCGCCAGCCCTGCTTGCCCTTCTCGAACTTCACCACATTGTAGAAGGTCGATAGAATTTCCTCGCCGTCCATGCCGAGCGCCATGAGAAGCGACGTCACGGGGATCTTACGGCGACGGTCGATGCGCGCGAACACGATGTCCTTGGCGTCGAACTCGATGTCGAGCCAGGACCCGCGATAGGGAATCACGCGCGCGGCGAAGAGCAGCTTGCCCGACGAGTGCGACTTGCCCTTGTCATGATCGAAGAAGACGCCCGGCGAGCGGTGCATCTGCGAGACGATCACGCGCTCGGTGCCGTTGACGATGAACGTGCCGTTCATCGTCATCAGCGGCATGTCGCCCATGTAGACGTCCTGCTCCTTGATGTCCTTGATGGACTTGGAGCCGGTATCCTCGTCGACATCGAACACGATGAGGCGCAGCGTCACCTTCAGCGGCGCGGCATAGGTCAGGTCGCGCTGACGGCACTCGTCGACGTCGAACTTCGGCTGCTCGAACTCGTACTTGACGAATTCCAGCATCGAATGGCCGGCGAAGTCGGAAATCGGGAAGACGGAGCGGAAGACGGCCTGGAGCCCCTCTTCGGGGCGTCCGCCCTCGGGCTCGTCCACCATGAGGAATTGATCGTAGGAGGCCTTCTGAACCTCGATCAGGTTGGGCATTTCGGCGACTTCGGGGATCGACCCGAAAAACTTGCGTACGCGCCTGCGACCGCTAAACGTCGTCGTCTGAGACATCGTCGCTCCTTGCTCTCGTCAGTGCCCTTGACCGAAGGGCTGAACTCTTCTGTCCTCCCGCCGGGGAGGAACGCCTGTCGCGGTGGGCCCGCCGCGCGGCGTCAGACATGGGGGACTGCCGGCCAGTCCAGGTCTCCGGAGGGCCGAACCGGCCTTCGGGAGACATGCACCGTGCGGCACGGGATGCCGCGAGCACGGAAGGCGGAACGGCAAAATGCCGCCCCGCCCGCCAGTTTTATCAGCAAGACGCCAAGTGGCGGTCTTACTTGACGTCGACCTTCGCGCCAGCCTTCTCGAGCTGGTCCTTGATCTTGGCAGCTTCGTCCTTGGAGACGGCTTCCTTGACCGGCTTGGGAGCGCCGTCGACGAGGTCCTTGGCTTCCTTGAGGCCGAGGCCCGTGATCGCACGGACTTCCTTGATGACGTTGATCTTGTTCGCGCCGGCTTCGGCGAGGATCACGTCGAACTCGGTCTTCTCTTCCACTTCGGCAACAGGGCCAGCGCCACCGGCGGCAGCAACGGCGACCGGAGCGGCGGCGGAGACGCCCCACTTCTCTTCGAGCATCTTCGAGAGCTCGGCGGCCTCGAGGACGGTCAGGCTCGACAGGTCATCAACGATCTTGGCGAGATCAGCCATGGGTGTATTCCTTTATGGTTCGAATGTTCTGAATGCAGCGAGGAACAAGCCTCACGCCGCCTCGTCCTTCTTGGCATAGGCCGCGAAAACGCGCGCGAGCTGAGCCGCGGGCGCCGCAACGACGGCTGCGATGCGGGTCGCCGGCGTCTGGATCATGCCCAGCAGCTTTCCGCGCAGTTCGTCGAGCGACGGAAGGGCGGCCAAAGCCTTGACCCCTTCCGCATCGAGGGCCGTGGTGCCCATCGCACCGCCGAGGATCACGAGCTTGTCGTTGCCCTTGGCGAAGTCGTTGGCCACCTTCGGAGCTGCGATCGGATCGGCGGAGTATGCGATCAGGGTCTGACCCTGAAACAATCCGTCGATCTTCTCGGCATCCGTGCCTTGAAGAGCGATTTGGGCGAGACGGTTCTTCGCGACTTTGACGGTTCCACCCTGCGCACGCATCTTCGTACGAAGATCGTTCATCTGCGCGACGGTGAGACCGGCATAGCGAGCCACCACGATCGAGCCGGAAGCCTTGAAGGCTCCGTTCAGCTCGGTGACGAACTCGCGCTTTTCCGCTCTGTCCACTGCCACTCTCCAGTTGGACCCTACCCTTGCAGGCAAGGTCCGGTTGCCGTTTGCCGTTCGGCGAACCGAACGACGCTCGAGGATCCTGTCCCCTTGGCTTCCCTGGATCCGCATGGGAACCGTAGACAACACAAGGCATTCAGAGGTTCGAACCGAAGGTCTTGGCCGGAGCCAACGAATTCGGATCTTTCCCCGTCTCATGCAGGCCGGAGGATTAAGACAGGCCGGACAAGTCCGAACAGTCGCCCGCAATCTTGGACAGGAAGCAAAGCCCGGAGGCCTTGCCCATCCGAACCGCCGAAGCGGTTCGAGATTCAGATGGAAGCCCCGATATGACTCAAGGGACTTCCGATTTCAATCAGGCGCTCGGACGAACCGTGGCGGGATCGATCTTGATGCCGGGGCCCATGGTCGAGGAGACCGCGATGCGCTGGACATAATTGCCCTTGGCACCCGAAGGCTTCGCCTTGGTGACCGCGTCCGCGAACGCGCGGATGTTCTCGAGCAGGGCGTCGGAGCCGAACGAGGCCTTGCCGATGCCGGCGTGCACAATGCCTGCCTTCTCGACACGGAACTCGACCGCACCGCCCTTCGACGCCTTGACGGCGGCGGCCACGTCCATGGTCACGGTGCCGACGCGCGGGTTCGGCATCAGGCCGCGCGGGCCAAGAACCTTACCGAGACGGCCGACGAGGCCCATCATGTCCGGGGTCGCGATGGCGCGATCGAAGTCGATCTGGCCACCCTGGACCTGCTCGACGAGATCTTCCGCACCAACGATGTCGGCGCCGGCGGCGCGCGCTTCGTCGGCCTTGGCGCCGCGCGCGAAGACCGCGACGCGGACCGTGCGGCCCGTGCCGTTCGGCAGGTTGACGACGCCGCGGACCATCTGGTCGGCGTGACGGGGATCGACGCCGAGATTCATGGCGACTTCAATCGTCTCGTCGAACTTGGCGGTGGCGCGCTCCTTCAGGAGCGTGATCGCCTCGGCGAGATCATAGAGCTTCTCGCGGTCGATGCCCTCGCGGGCCTTCGCAGTGCGCTTTGCAATCTTGGCCATCGGTTCAGCCCACCACTTCCAGACCCATGGAACGCGCGGAGCCCATGACCATCGCCATGGCGGCATCGACGTCGTTCGCGTTCAAATCCTTCATCTTCTTCTCGGCGATCTCGCGGACCTGAGCCTGCGTGACCGAGCCGGCCTTGACCTTGCCGGGCTCCTTCGAGCCGCTGGTCAGGCCCGCCGCCTTCTTGAGGAAGAAGCTCACCGGAGCCGTCTTCATCACGAAGGTGAAGGACTTGTCGACGAAGTAGGTGATCACCACCGGAACCGGCGACCCTTTCTCCATCTCCTGGGTCTGCGCGTTGAACGCCTTGCAGAATTCCATGATGTTGATGCCGCGCTGGCCGAGGGCGGGACCGATCGGGGGCGACGGAGTCGCCGAACCGGCCTTGACCTGCAGCTTGAGCTGGCCTGCTACTTTCTTAGCCATAAGCTTCTGCCTTTTCGTTGCGCCGGAGAACCGGCCTTTGAACCCTCAGGTCCAGTGCAGATGTGCGGTTCGGATCTTGACGCGCCGGCTCAGCCCGCCTCACCTTCCGCACGTTCGGACCCTCGCCTGGAGGGCCCTTGCGATCAGATCTTTTCGACCTGACCGAATTCGAGATCCACTGGCGTCGCACGTCCGAAGATCGAAACCTCGACCTTGAGGCGGGACCGCTCGTGATCGACTTCCTGAACCACGCCGTTGAACGACGCGAAGGGTCCATCCGAAACCCGGATCTGCTCGCCGACATCGTAGGAGACCGACGACTTCGGGCGCTCGACACCTTCCTGAACCTGGCTCAGGATATGAGTGGCTTCGGCTTCCGAGATCGGAACCGGCCGATTGTCCGGCCCAAGGAAACCCGTGACCTTCGGCGTGTTCTTGATGAGCGAGAACACCTGATCGGTCAGCTCGGCCTTCACCAAGACGTAGCCCGGGAAGAACTTGCGCTCGGAATCGACCTTCCGGCCGCGACGCACTTCCGTCACCTTTTCGGTCGGAACGAGGATCTTCTCGAACTTGTCCGAAAGCCCCTTCTGACGCGCCTGCTCCTCAATGGATTCGGCGACCTTCTTCTCGAAGTTCGAATAGGCGTGGACGATGTACCAGCGAGCGGCCATGAAATTCCTGCGATAAAGTCTTTTTAGCGCCCGGCGCTCATAACGGCGCCGACACCATATCCGATCGCCTGATCGGCGACGAAAAGAAAGGTCGCGGCGAACGCGACCATGACGAAAACCATCACGGTCGAAATCATCGTTTCGCGGCGCGTCGGCCAAGTCACCTTGGAGACTTCGGTCCGCACCTGCTGCAGAAACGTGAAAGGATTTGTCTTAGTGGCCATGCACCGCTCACGGCAGAAGGCGCGAAAAGCTGGCTAGCCAGCCCTGCGCGCCGCGCGTCTGTTAAAAACTACATAAACCGACCCGAAGCGATTCACAAGGGGCTCTAGGTCAATTCGTGGAAAAGGAAACTGGCAGGGGCAGCAGGGCTCGAACCTGCGACCTGCGGTTTTGGAGACCGCCGCTCTACCAACTGAGCTATACCCCTGCGGGCGCTATCGCGGATTTCCGAATAGCCAGATCGTCGGTGATTTGCAAGCCCTATTGCTGCGCCTTGCTCTCGGCCAGCTTGGCCTTGCGCGTTTTCGGCTTCAATCGGCGCAGGAGCATGTCGAAGCGCCTTTGCGGCCGGGTCAGCTTCAAAAGATCGTCGATCGCGAGATTGGCCCCTTCCAGCCGCTCCGCCAGGACCTCCGCCGCGACATTCGACACTTCGCCCGCAGAGAACTGCGGGAAGCGGCGTGTGACCGCGCCCAGGAGATCATCCGCCACCGCGCCGGTCGTCCCCAAGCGACCAGAGCGCAGCAGGAGGCGCAGCACGATCTGTTCGAAGGTCCAGTCATGGTCGGCGAAGAGCTTCCACTTGGCGCTGCGCCGCGCGGTAAAGCCCGCCAGAATCACACGCGAGTTCGGCGCGGCCTCCAAGAGGAAGAGCGCGAGTGCGAAGCCGCTGGTCGCCAGATGCGTCGGCGGATAAAAGCCCGCGAGATTGGGGGCGAGATCGAGATGGCCGACCGGCTCGGAGATGCCGAACTCGGCAGGCGCGCTGAAACGCTCGCTCTCCCCTGCCCTCAGATTGCAGATGCCATGGAAGCGCGGTGAGCGCACGAGACGAACGACATCGGCCACCTCGCGGCGATAGACGATGTTGGCCCCCGCCGGACCGGACCGCGCGACAAGGAGGGACGGCCCGTCGAAGGGTCGATCCAGAACCTTGTAGACCTTGTTGAAGAAAACGAAGAGCGCGTCGTCGCCATAGCGTTGGCGCAACTGGCCGATATCGACCGCGTCGCTATTGGCGACGAGGAGGATCGTCGCAAACCGCCCGAAGAACGCGGACCAGATTTCCGCCGCCCGCTCTTCGCCCGCCAGTGGGAAACCCGCGCTCTCGCCCGCCATGCCGCTCAGGCCTTCGGCGCGCGCTGCGTGACGCTCAGCATGCGCTCGCGCATGGCGAACCATTCCTCGGCATAATCGTCGTTGCGGTATTCGTCGAAGTAGGGCCCGCCATCGGTGAAGTGGACGTTCTTGGCGGCGGGGTCGTGGTCGTATTCGTTGACCAGCCAATTCCAGCTCGCCGGGAGTTCGCCGATCTCGCTGTCGCTTTCCAGCCATTTGAACTGGTGCAATTCGAGGCCCGTGGCGGTGTTGACGAAATCCGGCGTCAAAGCGCGGCAGCGCGCATTGTTGAAGAGCATGACGCTCGACCAGTTCTTCTTCTCGTACTTGGTCTGCACCTGGCCGAGGAACTTGGTCTCGACCTTGGGCTGGTAGTCGTGCTTGACGCACATGACGGCGGCATTCTCGTCGCGCAGCGCCCAGAGCTCGGCGATGTCCGCGCGCATCAGCATGTCGCAGTCCATGAACAGGCTCCAGCCATCGTAGCCGCTGAGATAGGGCACGAGAAAGCGCGAGAAGGAGAATTCGGTGGACTGGAGCGCGTTGCGCTCCCGCGTGAAGATCCCATCCAGATGCGGCAGCACGATGGGCGAGAACAGGACGGGCATCGTCGCGTGTTCGATGATGCTCTGCGCGAGCACGTGATAGGCGACGACTTCCTTGGAGTCGAAGCCGACGAAGACGCGGGCGATCTCGGCATTCATGGCGGCATCCTTCCGTTGACGGCTGGGGCGTCGCGCGTCTCAAAGCCGGGGCGCAGCCACCTCGGACCCAAGACTGCGGCGAGCGGAAATCTTGGCCCGTCAGCCGGGCTGAGTTTCTCAAGGCCTGCTCTAGTCCTGGCTCCCCTCGCCAAGCAAGCGAGAACGCTTCCAATCTTGCCAGGCGCCACAAACGAAAACGGGCCCCGAAGGGCCCGCTCATGCTGCTCCAAAGGTTGGACAGAC
>NZ_BBWL01000063.1:0-34179 GCF_001463785.1 Aureimonas sp. AU40 | reverse complement strand
CCCGCCAGTCGGTGCGCTAACAGTTTCATGCTTTCGTCCCGGCCGGTCCTCCCCCGGCCTGCGGCGACCCGGCCAAGAGGTTCCTCCCACCCTTGGCCCTAAGCTGACGCCCTTGCCGGTCCTCCCCCGGCAAGGGCGTTTTCGTCTGCGCTTGCCTATCTCTGTCACCAGCGCCGTTGCATCCAAGACGGCGCCTTCCATTGCGCCAGGCTCTCACGCTCAAGCTTGTCCAAAAGCGTGTAGCGGACATAATCGGCACGCGCCCGGCAGCTGGAGCACCGCCAGTTCAACGTCTCGATGTCGGCGCCTTGTGCGATGAAGCCCTGGAAGTCGATGCAGCGATAGATGACCCGTGCATTGCAGGGATCACAGCGCACGACGATCCCCAGGCCCTTTCGCAGCCCCTCTCCAAAGTCCCGTATTGCCTGCACCACCTGCGGACCCCATTCCCAATCCTGTGAACAAAATAGGAACAAAAGCTTCCCCGCAAGAGCGTTCGGAGTCATGGTCGCCGCACGGAATCAGGAGGGGCTGCGATGTCGAGATTGTCGGAACGGATCACGGATCTGCCACTCGAAAACGATCTGGACGCAGCGATCGAGGAAGCCGTTCGAACCTGCGGCGGCGACGCCCGTGTAGCGGTTGGAGCGCTGATCCTGGGTCAGCGTTCGCTCCATGAAGCCTATGCCCAGAGGATTTCGGCCGGGTATGTCAGACGGGAGCTGCACAAATGACCGGCGGCGGGCGGCGAACACAGCGGTGGCCGACCATCTTCGACGCACACCGCGCCGACCTGATGCGATCGGCTTACCAGCTCTGGAGCGACTGCGTGCCCGCGATGATCAGTCTGCGCACTGACAGTCAGGATTATCACGTCGTCGCTCGCCTTCAGGCCTCCACCATCTCCTTTTCCAAGGAAATATCCGGGGGCCAGTCCTGGGTGAGCGTCGGCTCGACGACGCCGGCTTCCTATCAACCCAGCTGGCAAGCCGGGCGCGACGGCGAGATAGACGCTATTGTCTCGGAATGCGGCGGTGACGAGCGGCGCGCCATTCGAACCTTGCTCGACACGGTGAAGCGGCTGGAGCACGACCAAGAACGCTTTCTGGCGCTTCACCTGTAAAGGCCGGACAGGAGAGGCTCTGCTCTCATGGCGCCGACCCCTGACAAAGGGGTTCGTGTGCTGGAGCGGTTGCACAAGGTTTATCTCCGCTCCGCTACGTTTCTTAGTTTCCTATAAATGGTTGTCCTCGCATCCTTCGCAGCAAAAGCTTGGAAGCGATATTATGTCATTCTTCTCGAAATCATCTGGAACACGAGCCTCCGTAGAGGCCGAACTCGCGGATCTGCGACAGCGGGTTGAGATTCTCGATCGTCATATCGGCGTCGGTCTTTGGGACTGCGTCGTTATGAACAGTGATGCAACGTCTCCAGAGAGCCAATGGACATGGTCGCCTGAGTTTTCCCGCCTCATTGGGTTTGATGACCCTGCCGAGTTTCCCAACCGCATGACATCTTGGTCCGACCGGCTGCATCCCGAGGATGCGCCCGGAACGTTCGCAGCCTTCGCAGGCTTTGTGGCCGATATGTCCGGGCGCCCCTACAACATCGATTACCGGCTTCGTATGCGAGACGGCTCGTATCGTTGGTTCAATGCGACCGGCGGCTGTATTCGAGACGAAACAGGTGCTCCTCTCCGTGTCGGTGGTTCGCTTACTGACATCCACGAGCGCAAGATGTTGGAAGCTCACCAGGAGGAGCTGCGGGCATCGCAGGCCCATGCTCTGACGACAGCCGCTTCCGCCATGGAAGAAATGACCGCGAACATTCGGCAGAACGCTGAAAACGCGGGCTCCACGGACAAGCTTGCAACGAGCGCTTTCGAGAAGGCTGAGCACACCCAGACAGCCGTAGGAAATTCTGTGACAGCGATGAAGGATATCGCGAGCAAGATCGGCATTGTCCAAGAGATTGCTCGCCAGACGGACCTTCTGGCTTTGAACGCTGCGATCGAGGCAGCGCGTGCCGGCCAGCATGGCAAAGGGTTCGCGGTGGTCGCCTCGGAAGTACGAAAACTGGCGGAGCGCTCACAGATCGCAGCCAGTGAGATCAGCAAGCTCTCTCAAGCGACCATGGCAGCAGCAGCCGAAGCTGGAGAGATGCTGACAGCTCTTGTTCCCGACATTCGCCGCACGTCCGAACTCGTCACCGAAATCACTGCGTCGTGTCATGAGCAGACGATCGGCGCCGATCAGATCAACGAAGCCCTGCAGAAACTCGATGGGGCCGCCGATCGACCGATGCGACAAGGAAAAGCTTCTCTTCGTTTGGTAGCCTGAGCATCAACCTGACATGCGTTCGGCGATGGAACGCTGTTCCTTGCCGAGAGCATCGGCATAAACGGGGGATGACATCGTGTGGGCCCGAGCAATAGCGCTCATTCCATGTCAACCTCCGTTCGCCTCCAGATCACCCGCCCATGCTAGGGATGCCTCTGTTGCCGAAGGGAACAGTAATTCCGTTGATTAGCTTCGTGGGCTCGCTAATAGATGGCGACATTGGCTCTGGGCGTAAGCACGGTCTACGTCATTCGGACGCTTTTGAGGTCGTCAGGCACATGCTTCAGATGGCAGCTCTGAAATGAGCGTACCCAGCTACGCTGTTCGGAGGAGGCATTGGAGGTGGATGGGCGATACAGAGCCGCCTCATGAACGCTCCGTCAGACAGCCTCATTCGCCTTGTTTATTCCTCCCGGTTGCGAGCTAACGTATCCGCCGAAATGGTCGCTGACATTGTCCGCGTTTCCGACAAACGGAACAGAGCTGAAGCCATTACCGGCATGCTGGCCCTTGATGACAGCCGTGTTTGCCAGATCTTGGAAGGGCCGCATGATGCCGTTGTGGCTCTCTTCCACGCGATCGAACGTGACAGCCGGCACGAGGGTGTCGTTGAACTCAGCCGTAAGCCTATCGTCTTCAGAGCCTATAGCTCTTGGGGCATGACACAGCGATCGATGGCTGAAGCTGCAATGGTAGCGTTCGCGGACTGATATCGAGGCCCTGTGCCGGCTGGAGGCGTCCAATCCCGCCTTCTTCGTCGGGCTACTCGACTTCATCCTGGCGCACGAGCCGACCTTGATGGCGTTTGCCGGCACGGCGGGGCTGGACCCGGCCGAGGTGGGCCTGGCGCGTCAGCGGCTGACCAGTGCCTCTGACCTGGCTCCTTAGGAGCGAGAGAGGGCTTCACTCCGTCGCCATCGCCTCGTTGCCGCCTTGGATCTCGGCGTCAGAAGACTGGTATCGAATGAGATGCACCGCTGTGCGCACGTCCTGAACGGCCTCCGCCAGGGTCTTCTCAACCTCCCCCAGCTTGGCCAGAGCTTCGATCAGGAGGGCGTTGCGACAGGCAGGCATAGGGGGTCCTCGACCTCAGGGAAACCTACAAATTTCAACTTATAGTGGTTTTGATTTCTTAATAATCCCCTCTTGAGTGTGAGGTCCTTACCTGATTTGCAGCGCGGCAGAATGCCACTCATGCTGCCCTTGTGGGTCATGACAAGACCGCATGTTGGGGTCACGATATCAGCCTCAAAGCAGACATCGTTCGAGCCGACGACGGAGAGCTCTCTGGTGATTTTGAAGGTGGATCCGGTCGATGTGGCCCTTGGCTTGCGAGTGCGGGCGTATCGAATGCAAAAAGGCCTGAGTATGCAGACCTTAGGGGGGCATCTCGGCGTCACCTACCAGCAGATCCAGAAGTATGAAACGGGTCGCAATCGCATCAGCGTATCGACGGCAGTTCGTATCGCCAGAGTGTTGGATTGCTCCCTCACGGATCTCATAGGCGCTGTTGAGTCGGGGAATGGTGATGCCAAGCCCCTGTTCGCAACCCGACTATCGCTTCAACTCTCTCGAACGGTGGCTGAACTCGCCACGCTGCCACCCAACGTTCGCAATCTGGTGTCTGATCTCGTCAGGGCGCTGTCGCAGTCGTCCGAGGGTCAGGATCTACCCCTCGGCGTCGCTTCGCTCACCCCGTGCGACGACCCGCAGGAGGTTGTCGGGAAGCGGGCGCTGAAGCGCTGACGCCTCTTTCCAGTCCCCGACTAGCCAGAGGTCGAACTCGTCGGGTTCGGTCAGGATGACGGGCATGGCCTTGGGGTGGATTGCGCCGACCGTCCGGTTCGCCTCCGTCGTCAGGAAGCCGAACGCCTCCACCGTGACCTCGCCCTCGGCCTTCTTGCGAACGCTCGTCCATTCGGTCCAGAGACCGGCAAAGGCCATCAGCGGCCGGTCCTCGCTGCCCGCGAACCAGACCGGGACCTTCTTGCCGTCCTCGTCGGTGTCGTATTCCGAGAACGAGGTGAAGGGCACGAGGCAGCGATGGGCTGGGCCGAGCCAGCGGCGCCAGTGCGGGCTCTTGGTGTTGCGAATGTTCGTGACGCCAGGATCGGTCGCACGGCCCTTCAGGGCGAATGCCGGCGAGGGCATGCCCCAGCGCGCCATCGTCAGTTCCCGCTCGCCGTCCACCGTGCGCACGATCGGCGCGCTCTGGTCGGGGAAGATGCCCGGCATGGGTGGCAGGTTGCCAGTCTTGTCCTTCATCGCCCGCGTGAACGCGAGGATCGCGGCTTGGCCCTTGGTCAGCGAGTAAAGGTTGCACATCAGGGGATCTCGCTGCCGGAACGGGGAAGGCGCTGCCCTTCACCATGTGTTCGCGGTAGGCTCCAAGGCAATGTCGATCACCGAGGACGAGGCTTCAGATGGCTGACCAAAGGCTTCCAACCCTGGAGCAGGAACGCGCCTTTGCCTCGCTCACGGACATTCTGGAAGGCCGACCCATCGACACGTCCATGGAGCGCATCGTTCGGGACCGGGAGGCGATGGAGCACACCTTGTTCGAGATGATGGCGGACAAGCCTCAGGCTCCAGCCGCGACCCTCCGGCGGCCTTCCAGGCGGTGGCTCGTCGTGGCAGCGATTGGCCTCGGAGCGCTTGCCGTCTGGTTGGCCTCGACGCCGGCACCGGCAGCCGAGCGCATCGAAGGCCGTGCGACCGTCGTGGACGGCGACACGCTGGCGATCGAGGGCACGAAGGCGAGGATCCGGCTCTACGGGATGGACGCACCCGAAAGCAGCCAGACCTGCGACGACGCGGCTGGCAAACGCTATCTCTGCGGCAGCCGGGCGGCGCAGTATCTCGCCGACCTGATCGGCCGTTCCGGGCGTGTGACGTGCTTCGAGGAGGATCGGGACCGGTACGGGCGGATCGTCGCCGAATGCGCCACACCGGGCAACGTCGTGCTGAACGCGGCCATGGTGAAGGCGGGTTGGGCGATCGAGTACAAGCAGTACTCGGACGGGCGCTACAGCCAGGAGGAGGCGGAAGCCAAGGCCGCCAAGCGGGGCATCTGGGCGGGCCAGTTCATCGAGCCGTCCAAATGGCGCAATCAGGGCCAGCGGCTGGAAAGCGAGCGCGTGGCCGAGGGCCAGCCCAAGGGCTGCGACATCAAGGGCAACATCTCAGGCTCGGGCAAAATCTACCACATGCCCGGCCAGCAGAATTACGGGCGCACGAAGATCAATGAGAAAGCCGGCGAGCGCTGGTTCTGCAGCGAGGCCGAAGCGCGAGCTGCCGGGTGGCAGCCCGCAAAACGCTGAGGATTGGGCTGTCAGGCGAGGTCCACGTAATAGGCCACGCCTTCGAAGCTATAGTTCGGGAGGTTGGCGACGATGGAGTCTCGCTCGGCTTCGCTTGTCGTGTAAAAATGCGCGCCGGTCTGCTTGTTGAAGAACCGATACAGCTCTTCGTGCGCGCCGTTTTCGCCGCTCGTGTAGGCTTTGTAGGCGACGCCTTCATAGTTGAAGTTGGAAAGTGTGCGGATCACCTGATCGCGTTCGGCCGCGTTCGTGGTGTAGAAATGGGCACCGGTATCCCGGTTGAAGAAGCGGAACACATCGGTTGTGTTCGCCCCGCTCTGCGTCGCGGCGTCGAACGCTTCTCCCTCATACCGGTATTGAAAAAGGTTCTGAGCGATGCTGTCCCGCTCGGCCACGCTTGAGGTGTAGAAGTGCATCCCCTTCTCCGTATTGTAGAAGCGGTACACGGACCCCTCGTCGCCCACCGGGAGCTTGATCTCCAAAGCCGCCGCTCGCTTCTCGTAGAACGAGATGGCTTCGTTCGTTTCCGCAGTCGAGAAAGGATGCGTCAGGCCACGGCTGTTCAAATCCTCCCATCGCAGGTTTCCGAGGAAACTCGGCTGGGCGCGAGCGAACTGCCACAGCTGGTCCGTCGTGAAGGTCCCGTCGGGCGTCTGAATTTGCTCGATGTAGTTTTCCGCTTTGAAGAAATCGATGATGTAGACCGTCTCGCCCGTGTTCAGGTCCGACGCGACGAAATGGCGGTTGTCGATCAGGGCCGTGACGGCTTGAGACGAAGGCCCGAGCGTTTGGGTGTAGAGCACGTCATTGGCGGAACTGCCGCGATCGGCAATCGTGATGGTGGTGTTTGGTCTGGAATAGTAGGTATCGGCGCCGCTCCCCCCGATCAGGATCGAGTAGGCGGAACCGGCTTGCGAGGTCAGAAAATCATTCCCCGCAAGCCCGTATGTGACGCTGCCTGTGATGCCGACGATGCTATCGGATGCGGATGTCCCAATACGCTCAGCGAACCGAACCATGACCTGCCATTCCCTCCCAGCAGTTTGAACACGTCTAAAGATGCACGTGTCAGTGGTAAGGGGAACGGCGCTGGAAACGGATCACGCGGGAGTGATTGGATAGCAGTCGGTCCGAAATGGCTTCGTCAGAGACCTGCATTCAAGACGTTGGGACACCTTTGCGACCAGGCGCACGGCGTCCAGGTGCCTTTGCCGGGGCAGCATCCTGGCCCAGGTTGATCACAACCGGGTTCGGAGAATGATCGAGGGAAGCACCGGTCGCAGCGTCCACTCCAACACCGATCAATCCCCCGGCGACGATGTTGCCGGCCATCGAGGCCCCGCCGCCGCCGCTCACACGAGTTCCCACAGCGACCGTCTGGGGGGCGTAGCCCGGCGCGCTGGCGGTCACCGTGAACGAGTCCTTCCTTGGGATTTTCACCACGCAAGAGCCTTGGCACTGCATGCCGTTCGATAGTCGAACAGCAGCATTCGAAGGGGTGACGTTGATCGCAACGTCCTCATTGCTCCCGCGAGTGATGGTCCCGCAGCCCGTGAGCAAGAGGGTAGATGCCAAGGCAAGAAAGGCAGATTTCACGTTCGTCCCCAAGTTGAATGTGGCGAAATCGTGATGGCACTTTGCGAGAAAATGAGCAATCTAGGAGTGCGGTTTAACGCTCTGTAGTTGTGGGTATCTTAGTAGTCGGGCTTGCTCGGATGGCGGACAGGTCACGCCTTGGCCAAGCTCACAGAACGAAGCCCAATACGACCGCCCACAACCGAAAGATGATCGTTTTAGGGAGGGGCTTCATGCGAAACTGGCTGTGTGTGGGGGTTGCGCTCCTGAGTTTGGCGTCGCCAGCATCGGGTATGTCCCTGAGTTCGCTTGCGCAGATTGCTCGGCCAGCTGCATCTTCACCAGCGCCGATGACGCCGATCCCTGACAAAGGGGTTCGTGTGGCCCAGGCGTGCTGCAAGACCTGCTCCAAAGGCAAGGCATGCGGCGATAGCTGCATCAGCCGGGAGAAGCAGTGCCATAAGGGGCAGGGCTGCGCGTGCGACCAGTGACCGCTCTCTCTGATCTCACGCCGATCCAGATCCGAGCGCTGATCAAGCTCGATACCCCAGGCGGTGACCCCGACAGCGTAGGCCGGCGGATCGAAGAGCTATCTCCGCAGATCCTGATGGGCGTGTTCGAATTGCTCGAACTGAAGCTCGCGACATCGGAACTCGGCTGGCAGAACACGGCCTGGTTCCGGCTGACGCCGAAGGGACGGGCTGTGCGGGAGTTTGGAGAAGCGTGATGTTTGCCTTCGCGGGCTCGTCAGCAGGGGGCGCAGAACACCTTGGAGATCGACCGAACGGCGGCGTTCGCCGTGTCGCTTCCGGGTCATTCAGGGACTCTTTCGAATGGCCCGCGTCTCCCTGACAAATGAGCCGGGTGACGCGGGCCGAACTGCTCATGGCGCAAGCAGTCTGCGGAATATAACCTGTGATTATAATATTTCAACGACAGTTTGGATTGCCGGATCGACGCCGAGGTAACGCACCGTGGTCTCGACCTGCGTGCCGGGCTGGATGACACCGCCATGCGGGAGATCGAGCGCGGGCTATTGATAGCGCCCGAAGCAGCGCCAAAAGAGGCAGGGCTGTGCGAGTGATCAATGACCGTCCTCTCCAACCTCACGCCTATCCAGATCCGAGCGCTGATCAAGCTGAATACGCCAAGCGGTAAACCGGAGGGGTCAGAAGGGTTGAAGGGCCAGCGGCGGGGCAACGGATGCCGGCTGATCCGTCGCGTTTCCGGTGGGGCTAAGCACAGGGTCGCTTTGGCGAACGGGACTCGCGCGGAGCCGACTTCGGGTTGATGGACCTGATCTGTGAAAACAAAAAAGGACCGAATGGCTCCTTTGCGATGTCTGTTATCGCATCGGCCAGCCGTCCTTGCGGCGAGCGATATCTCGATTGATGCGTCTGCTGGCTATTTTGAAATAAGCAATGGCGACTGGCATCGCGGCCAAACCGAACAGGGCGACCAAGAGCAGCGGATCCATGTCGGACATTTCAGCTCTCCGCTTTCATCAAGCCCACAAGATAGAATGCCACGGCCTCGGATACGAGTGCAAACAGGGTTGCGGGCATCACGGTAAGGGAGACTGGATGTTGCGTGCTGGGATCTGCGAGATCGGCAAGCGCGATCCCGTATCCAGATCCGCCTCGATCATATCGAGGAAGGCGGGTTCGGCGATCATAAAAGCGTTGGAGACGGCGTTTCGGAACTCCGCTTCGACTTCGGTCCCGGATACCGTGTCTACTATACTCAGCGCGGAAACGTCATCGTCATCCTGCTTTGGGGTGGCGACAAGAGCACCCAACAAGGCGACATTCGAAAGGCCAAGAAGCTGGCCGCCGATCTGGAGGATTGAGCATGGTCAAAATCAGCGAACTCGAAAAGTACGACGCTGCCGACGTCCTCGAAACACCCGAGGATCGCGCGAGCTATCTGTCCGCAGCCCTGGAGGACGGAAATCCTGTCATCATCCGTAAGGCCCTGCAGGCCGTCGCTCGATCCATCGGTATGAAGGCGGTCGCTGAGGCGGCCGAGGTGTCCCGCGAAAGCCTCTACCGATCGCTCGGTGAAAAGGGGAACCCTGAGTTCTCAACAGTTCTGAAGGTCATGAAGGCGATGGGCATCGGGCTTGCAGCGATCCCGATCTCTGCAGAACAAGCCCCCTCGGAAGCAGCTTGATGATCTTCAATCGCGTGCACGCAGCTCCATGAGCCGCTGCGCGACGATCTCGCGCGTCGGCCGAGGCCTCGACGGGATACGGATCACCTGATACCGCCCCTGCGTCAGGAGCTTGTCTCTCGCTGCGTCCTTGCGCGCATCATGCGATCTATCGTCCAGCTCGATCACGGCGTCGACCTCACCCGAAGCGGGGTCCATCACGACGAAGTCCACCACCTTCTGGCTCACCTTGTTGCGCGACAGCGAATAGGCCTTCCGGCTCAGCCCGGCCCGGGGCTTGAGCAGTGCGCCCATCGAGACTTGGCAGTTCACATGATGGCGCGGCAGCAGCGCCCGCAGGATCGTCAGAAGCTCCAACTCCGCTTTCGTCAGCAGGGGGCGGCGTTCCAGCTTCGCCTTCGGCTTCAGCAATGCAGCCAGCACCGCATAGACGAGCACCAAGGCAACGCCGGCAATGGCATAGGGCGCGAAGGCGGCGAGAGGCGAGGCGTCGGTCATGCTGCTCCATAGCAGCATCGCCGCGACCATGAACCAGTCAACCCCAGCGACACGCCGACCCATCTGACCCAACACCACCCCGCCGGCTCGTCCGTTCCCCGCTGCACTGCCGCTGGTCCCGGCCGCGCCCTTCCCGGCCTCTTCGGTGTCCCGCGCCCTGGCCATACCCCGGTCGATGACGGCCCAGCGCCAAGCCATAACCGCTGCGCGGTCCTCCTCTTCGTTCTGGTCCACGGCTGCGCTAGGGATGTTGGCCAGCCCTGCCCTCGCGGATCGGGTGGCTGCGGGGATTGGTCCCGCAAGCTGAAACCCCTAGATTGGAGGCGAACGTGAAGATCGACAGGCTCCAGATCGCCAAGGCTCTCAAAGCTGCCGGTATCGATCAAGACAAGGCCGACGACCTCGCGTAGGAACTCGCCAACGCCTACGACAACGCGGAGAAAGACATGGCCTCTCTCAAAGACCTCGATGTCATCAGCAACCGCTCCGATGCGCGTCTTGCGGAGGCACAGGCGAGGGTTCAAGATGCGCTCAATCGTCAGATCATCTGGATCGTGGGCATCGCCTTCTTCGTGGTCGGGGCGATCGCCGCTATCGTGAAGCTCTGATAAGCCTAGGAAGGCGGCTCCTGCGGGCTTCCATTCTCGCCACGCCCACCCTTCAGCACGGCGCTACACAATTGCGGAGAAGAGCATGGTTTCCATGAAGGATCTCGAGGAGATCAGTGCTCGCTCCGATGCGCGCATCAAGGCTGCCGTTAACCGCCAGATCGTCTGGATCGCCGTCATCGGCTTTGTCTTTACTATCGCGATCGTCGCCATCGTGAAGCTCTGACAAGCGACATAAGCGTGTCCCTTTAGGCCGAGCTTTGGTTGCTGTTCTCCCAAGCTCCTGAAGGGGTATCGGCTCTTCGAATCCGCTGCATCTCTGGCCGAAGATCTGCACTTGGTACACCGGTCCGGGCGCGGTGTGCCAGAGGCGAAAGCCAGGGGTTGGCTGGACCCAACCGGCGTGCTCGAGTCCCTCCAGGCTTGGTTGCAGACTCGTTGATGGCATAAGGTCCCTCGTGTTCCCTTTCCGAGCCTGTGTAGAGAGAGGGTCCCGCGAGCCGCAAGGCCGACGCGCGTCGCTCGGCGGCAGCGGCCGGACGGATGGTTGAGCGGCCCCTGTCGGCTTGCGGGCGGATGGGGGTTTGGACGACGCCGGTGGGGAAGGCGATCGTCTCGTTGTAAGCTCGATTATTGTTGGTCGAGATCACCGAAAAGCCGGACCTCAATACAGAGGTGGCCGATTAGTGGGTGGCGTCTTGCTTTTCCCCTCGGCGCACGAGATCAGCTTTCCTCTTCCAGGAGGCGCGCGGCGATCTGGAAGCCGGTTTCCAGAAGCGTGGCATCGATCAGCGCACCCACCATGCGGTAATCAAGTGACGCAGCTAACTCACGGGCCTTCGTGAGGAGATCGACAAGGGTTCGTTCCGGCTCTTGGCCTTCATGTTCGAGCTCCGAGGGTTGAGAACGTTCGATGTCCGTCAGATACCCGGAGATATGGGTAAGACGCCCAGCCGGGGTTCGAAAGCAGCGGCCTTGGGAGCGGACCCGCCGCGTGCCATGCAGCGTGCTGCGAAGCCGGTACTGCGCCACCATGGAGTCCCCCGCCTCAATCGCCATCTTGACGACCTCATCGAGCGCCACTCGATCGTCGGGATGGATCGCGGCGATGAAACGCTCCGGGCTCATCCCATGGCGACCAAGTTCGACCGGCACATTGATGTACTCGCAGACGCGTTCGCAGGCGATCACCAGATTGCTGCTGACCTGCCAGTTCCAGATTCCGATCAGATCACGGACAGCCTCATCGGTCTCAGGGTCATTCACCATTATGACAACCCCAGAGCATATCAGGCATAATCGACTTTCATCACGAGGCGAACAGTCGTACAAAGCTTCCGTCGCAATGTCCACTCTCTGGGGTGGCCGGATCATAATCTTAAGTTGTTGATCATGCAGACTTAGTGATTGTAATCTGAAAAAGCCCTTGAGGATCGCAGACCTTGAGCAATGACCCGATCGATATCCATCTAGGCAAGCGGATCGAGCGGCGTCGCTTGGATCAGGGCCGATCGCTTCAGTCCGTCGCGACGGATCTCGGCATCACGTATCAGCAGGTTCGCAAATATGAGAACGGCGAGAACCGCGTGAGCGCTAGCACGCTTTATCGACTCGCCATGGTGCTAAAGGTTCCGACGAGCTTCTTCTTCGAAGGAATGGAGGGCGAGCCCCTCGACGAAGTGAACTTGGCGAAAGAGGCAGTGCTCGAACCCGCCGTGGAGGACATGCTTTCCCGGATCAGGGATCCTGAGATAAGGGGGGCGATCCGCCACCTGTTCGTGCGAACGGCCAATCTTGGATCTCGCTGACCACCCCACATGAGGAGTCGTGGGCCGAAAGCAGACCACCAGCTATCAGCGTGATCGAGCGAAAAGTTGCTGTTCTGCAGAAGACCCATCATAGTCGTTCGAGGCTTCACCACAAACGGCAGCTGTCGAGTTCGGCTGCAATGTCGAGATAGTGGACGCCTGACCTTAGTTAGGCGCGCATCAGCGGCTCGGCGATGTACATGGAATTGACCGGCGCACTTGAGCAAATCCGAAATGCCCGACAACGCAGCATCAATCCCCTCCCTATCGGAAAGGTCGAACGCTCGGCGGTCGACGCTCAGCTTGTTGGCAAGCGGCCTGAGGAAGGGGAGCGGTTGGATCTGCCTTCCATCTTTGCGTTAGCGACGCTGGAGCGAGATGCTCGTCGTTAAAAGGAATGTGTTCAGCTGACAGGACGTCAATTCCGATCCGCGTTTAACTTCGCAATAAATGGTCGCCTGCTACCGTCCCTTGGGTGCCATCCTCAGGCGTCCTCAGGAAGGATTCATACATGAGAAGCTCATTCTTGGCGTGTATGCTCGCGGCAACCTTCACCCTGATCGGTGCCGCCGCCGCCGCCGACCTTCCCAACCCGAGCGGTCCCGTCGTCCTCACCATAAGTGGCACCATTTCCAACACCAACGGTGACGGGATCGCCCGCTTCGACTTGGCTGCCCTTGAGGCGATAGGTGGACGTTCCGCCACGATGGAAACACCTTGGACGGATGGTCCCACGCAGTTCAGTGGTCCCTTCCTTCGCAACGTCTTAGCCGAAGTCGGCGCTAAGGGCTCAAAGGTGCAGCTTATCGCGCTCAACGACTATGCTGCCGACATACCTGTTGGCGACGCGACCGGTCTCGACACGATTCTGGCGACCCGCATGAACGGAAAACCGCTTTCCGTTCGCGACAAGGGACCGCTGTTCCTTATCTATCCGTTCGACCAGTCGCCTGACCTCTACAACGAGAAGTATTTTTCCCGGTCCGTATGGCAGATCAAAGAGATCAGGGTCGTTGAATGACACCCGCTCTCGCCGGGGGCCGCGCCTCGGTCCGTAGGTCGACCCGAGCAACGTGGCTCTCGCTGGCCTCTTCGGTTTTGTTGCTCGCGCTACTCGTTGCCGCTTATGTGAATCTCGCCAACCGCAGCAGCGGCTTGCAGGACGGAATTCGAGAAGACGCTCTTTGGGCGGTCTACCAGATCGGCCACGAATCGAGCGCACTGTCATCGACCCTTCGCGACACGCTGGCAGATGGTATGATCGACGACGCGGAGGCTAAGGTCCTTGGACTGCGCTACGATATCCTATACTCGCGAATGACCGTCCTCGACGGTTCAAGATACGGTGCCTATTTCTCCGACGAGAACGACATTCGCAGCAAGCGCGTTCATGCGCGCCAGCTTATCGCATCATTGCAACCGACCTTCGATGCACTTGACGCTGGCGCAAGGTATGTGGACGCTCTGCGCGCCGCATTGAGGGACGTCCGCGAACTAGAAGTCACGGCCGAGGATCTGCTGCTTTTAACCAACACGGCAGTTTCTGCAGCCCGCGCAGACGCACGAGCCGAGCTTCTTCGTCTACAGGACGTCGCAGCTTGGATTGTGCTCGCTCTATTCGTCTCGGTCGGGCTGCTCGTCCTAAGCCTCTGTCGACGTCTCCAGGCCACCAGAGCTATCGGTCAGCAGATCCAGGCCGTAGCCGACGAGATGAAGGGAGCCTTCGCCGCCGCGGAGGCCGGGAATCGGGCGAAGTCCGAATTTATGGCGACGATGAGCCATGAGATCCGTACCCCGCTGAACGCCATCCTCGGCATGT
Source organism: Aureimonas sp. AU40 (assembly GCF_001463785.1). Lineage (NCBI taxonomy): Bacteria > Pseudomonadati > Pseudomonadota > Alphaproteobacteria > Hyphomicrobiales > Aurantimonadaceae > Aureimonas > Aureimonas sp. AU40. Next base: position 20,040 of record NZ_BBWL01000063.1, on the reverse strand, counting down.
CGGAACTCCTCTCAATGTCGAAGCTTTCCGCGGATGATCGCGAAAGCGTTGCCGCGATCGGGTCGTCCGGCACAGCGCTGTTGGAGGTCATTAATGAGATCCTGGACTTCACCAAAATCGAACACGGCAACCTCTTGTCGGAGTGCATTCCTTTCGACCCAGTCGAGTTGGTGCGCGAGGCCAACATCGTGGTCAACGTACGGGCTCTGGAGCGCGGCAACTCCATCCTGTTCGAGGGCACAAGCGTTACCGGCTTCTACGAGGGGGACCCCACCCGCTTACGGCGTGTCCTCATAAATCTTCTCAGCAACGCGACGAAGTTCACCGAAAACGGCTGCATCCGAGTTTCCCTGCGCGAAACAGGCACGCCCGACGCACCCCGTCTGCGCTTCGACGTATCGGACAACGGCATCGGCATCGCTCCCGAAGCGCGCCCTCTCCTGTTCCGGCCTTTCAGCCAGGTCGACGGTTCTATCAGCCGACGCTTTGGCGGAACAGGTCTTGGCCTTGCCATCTGCAAACGCATTGTCGAGGCTGCGGACGGCGAGATCGGCGTCGAAAGCGCGGCCGGTGTTGGAAGTCGCTTTTGGTTTGAGGTGCCAGCGCATCGCACAAAGGAAGCGCCATGCTCTTCATACGTTTCCACCCCATTGGCCCAGAACACGACCGCGCGCCGCAACGTGCTCGTGGTCGAGGACAACGTTTTCAACTGGCGGGTCGCGGCCCGCTTCCTTGAGCGCTTAGGGCACACCGCAACTTTTGCCGAAAACGGCGAGGCTGCGGTGAGGTTGGCGGTTAAAGGCGGGTTCGATCTGGTGCTGATGGACATGCATATGCCCGTCATGGATGGCCTCGAGGCGACACGACGCATTCGCGCCTCCGGCGAGCGCGTGCCCGTCGTTGCTCTGACCGCGAACGCATCCGAAACGGACCGGGAACGCTGCGCGGCAGTTGGAATGAACGGGTTCGAGACCAAGCCCATCCCGATGGATCGCCTGCGCGCGCTTGTGGAACGCTGGTGCGATGCGCAGAACGCAACTCTCAGCACCAACCCCGATCTTGGTTCCAAACCTCTCGCTGTTGTGTCGGGTGTAAGCCCGCTGGATATGGACCATGAGAGAGTGGCCGATCTTGTCGCGGCATTAGGCGAAGACGGTCTGGCCGAGCTGCGCGAGGAGTTCAAAAAGGACGCACGGTCCCTCCTCGCTGAACTTTCGGCCGCCCTCGGGACGGGCGATGCGATGGTCACTGACCGGGTCTTCCATACGATCAAGGGCGCTGCCTCGAACGTGGGCTATAGGGGGATCGCCGAACTCGCGGAAGCGGCACGCCACAAGGAGGACAAAGCCGGGCGGGAACCGTTGGAAACCGAACTAAGACGCCTGTTGGCTGGTGATCCGGAGGGGGAATTGGCGGCATGACCAAGAAAATCGTGGTCCTCCTCATTGAGGACAATCGTACCAATCTTTTGCTCATGCGCAAGCTTGTGGAGCACGCGGGCGCGTTCGAGGTCGTGTGCTTCACCGATCCGCTGGAGGCGGCCGCCAAGCTTGATGCTGTCCCCTTCGACATGGCCATTGTGGACCACCAGATGCCCGGCATGAGCGGCATCGAACTGATTGGGCGCATCCGCACCGAGCCTGGCAATGCCGACAAGCCAGTTGTAATGGTGACAGCGGACCGCGATACCGAACTACGCTTGGCCGCGTTGCGCGCGGGTGCTGTCGATTTCCTAGCCAAGCCGATCGATCCGGTGGAGTTTTCGGCGCGCATCGCCAATCTCGGCCGCCTTTGCGAGGCGCAGCGGCAGCTCGCAAATAGGGCGGAGTGGCTGCGGTCCGAGGTGGAAGCCGCGACGGCGGAGTTGCGACGCCGGGAAGAGGAAATCATTTACCGCCTGACGCTCGCTGCGGGCTATAAGGACGAAGATACCGCCGCCCACACTGTGCGGATGGCGCGAATGTGCGGTGAACTCGCGCGAGAGCTGGGGCTTTCGGCGGAAGCATGTCGCGACATCGAGATGGCTGCTCCTATGCACGACATCGGCAAGGTCGGCATTCGAGACGAGGTACTTCAGAAGCGTGGTCGGCTCGACGATCTCGAGATGAATCATATGCGCGAGCATGCACGGATCGGAAGCGACATTCTTCATGGGTCGGAGTGCGATCTCCTCAGGCTGGCGGCAACGATCGCCATGACACATCACGAGCGATGGGATGGAACCGGATACCCCAACCAGCTTGGCGGAACCGACATTCCCTTGGCGGGCCGTATCGCGGCAGTCGCGGACGTCTTCGACGCGTTAATTAGTGACCGACCCTATAAGCAGGCGTGGACCCGCGAGAAGGCGATCGCCTACATCGCTGAGCAGGCTGGGCGCCAGTTCGACCCAACCTGTGTGGTAGCCTTTCTTGCCATCATAAGTCGGGAAACCAGCACGGAGCGAAAAATCGAGCTCGTAGCCTGAATGAGTATCAGATCATAGTCTGGGCTGCCTCTGCGCAAACCGACATTCGGCAGCCGGCGCTCGGCATCATTCTTTCTGGAAGCGTCAGATCGGATACGTTCTGCCAATTGGTGCGACCGCAGCTGCGACCGCTCCAATTGACCATATCACGTTGCCGACCGCTCAATTCAACAGTCAGGACCCGTGCCCCTTCGCCATGACCAACGAGGTTTTGGAGCAAGCAAGCGATCGCGAGATCAAGCGGCAGACTGCATTCGGGCCTTGCTTGAGTACATACGCTCGTCTGCCCGACGGGCGATGCCGTCGATTGTGTCGTGCGAGCAGATTGCTGTAACGCCGACGCTCGCTCCGATATGAGCCGTACCCTGCGGCACGATGACCGGCTGTCCGAGCGCTTCGCAGATACGATCGGCAACAATGCGAGCACGATTGCGATCGCCGATCAGAAGCACAACGAATTCATCACCGCCAACCCGGGCCACGAATGACTCCTCACCAACGATTAGTTGGATCCGTTTGGCTGCAGCACATAAAACCAAGTCTCCCGCATCATGCCCCAGCGTGTCGTTGACAGACTTGAACCGGTCAAGATCAACTCCCAACCAATGGAGACCATCGAGCCTCTCCTCGAGCGCTTGGCGCATGACAGCCTCAAGTTGACGCCGGTTCCAAAGGCCGGTCAGAGGATCCGTTGTTGCCAAGCGTTCGACGGAACGGTGATCGAGCAGGGCTTCTACCGCTCGTTTATATTGTAAACGGCAGTGTCCTACTACGGAAACTATGCCGACCAGCATTGAGATGGCAACATAAGTGCTAGTCGTGTCAACCAAACTGGTTAGAAAGATTGCAGGTACTGCTAGGGGTATCGCCGTTTGCAGGTAACCAATCTTTGGCTGTAGAGCGACATAGGGGATCGGACCGTAAGCCATGCCAACGGCTGTCGCGAGCGCCCAATTCAGCATCGAAGAATCGCCACCAAGCACGATGAACGAAGTAAACGCTGCGAACGCCAGAGACAGTCCGATGCCTCCAACACCGTACGCAATTTGCCAGCAGATCTGAATTCGGCGCAACTGCGAGCGATCAGCGAACCGAGCGTACGCTTCTGCTACGACTATTCGAATAAGGCAGGCGAGCCAAACAATGATCGCGCTCAGCCAGATCCCAAGAGGAGGCGAATTGTGAATGGCCGCGATCGTAGGCGCTATCGCGATGAGGACCATCCATCGAACGCCTGATCGCGACTCGTACATCCCTGCCGTCAGATCGGCGATCACATCGTCGGGAAGGTCCCGATAGGGTGGTATGTTCATGCGTTTCATACCCGGCCATTCCCTATGGTCGGGGGAAACTACCTAACTGGCGTTAACTAAGTGTTCAAAGCGTGCAGCTGTGCTTGACGCTCCGATTTCGCACGCCAGCTTCTCGACGAACTTCCACCCAACTCGGATGCATATCCGTCGATGGGAACGGGCTGATAGCGGAAGGTCAGCTTTTTGGGTGCAGTCGCGCAAAGCTGCCGCTTTGTTATCGTCGGCAGCCATCGCCATTACGGACATTTTTTTAACATGTTACGCCGCCTCATAGCGTCTTGAGCAACCGCAACAGCGCCAGCATCTCTACGGGACTCCCGCGTTTGAATGCGATGTAGCTCGCTTTTTGATTGCCGTGGAACCGGCGTTTGAAGGCCGCTTGTCCCTGAAGATTGAAGATTTTCTCGTTGATGCGTTTGGATCGAAACGCTTGCTCGAAGGACAGGCGCCATAGCCGGCTTTCTGGAAAGGCGCTCGCTTTGATGCCGGCGAGCGGGGACAGTCCAAATGACAGGTGGAGGCGGCCCTCCTCCCTAAATCGATCGGCTGCGAACTTGGTTAGACCGATCTCCGCATGCGCGGTGGTTCCGACGAGCTTGCGCTTGAAGGCCGCAGTGTACCCGACGACATCCCCATCTTTGAAGATCGGATCGAAGTCGAGAATGGCGGTCGCTTGGCCATCGGGATGAAGGAGCATGAACCGACGCATGGGAGGAGCAAGGAACGGCTCGAACGGTCGGTTCAGGAACCGCATCTCACGCCGGCTGACGATGCGTCCCGTTCGCCAGTTCGAAGAGATGTGCCGTATTTGCTCCGCGTCGACGACCGAGCCGTCGCACTCCAGAATCCGGTAGCCCTTCTTTCGCAGCCACGTCTCGGAATAGCGGATCGTCTCGTATCGCTTGCCGGCGAAGGAATGTGCTTCGAGAGGGAGTTCGCTTTCGATGCCGATCTGATTGATGTGGTAGCCGAGGCCCGCCAGTACGCCTGCGGTCGCATGGCCGATCTGTACGAAGCATGGATGCCGGGTCTGTGCGACGAAACGGCGGATGTAGCCATCTCGCTCCCCCTCGCCCGTAACGGGATCGCCCAGAACGAAGGCGTGGCCCATCTTGGTGGCGAATGCGATGTAACCCTTCTCGTCGCCAAAATAACGAAGTCCGGGCTGGACCGCGGTGGAATAGGCGAGCGAGAAGTCGCCATGGTCCCGGCATAAGCGAAGACGTGTCGCGAGGTCGGGTTCGAAGGGTGGGACGTCCGGCAGCCTGGACTCCAACCACGAATCCAACAGAGACTTGAGGCTTGGCATACGCCGTGGTTCCTGCGTGGGCTTAGCGGTGAATGGCCTGCGTCACGCCGATCGACGGTTCGCTTTTCACGGTGAAGGCGCATAGTCAATCATCGCCCGTCGTCCCCCAAGCGGATCTTCATGAGCCGAGAACCCATCGTCAGAAACGTCGTCATCATCGGAGCGGGGTTGGCCGGGCTGACAGCCGCTCACGCAATGCGCCGGCACGGCATCGAGCCGCTCGTTCTCGAGAAGAAAAGCGACATCGGGGCAACTTGGGAAAGACGCCATCCGCAGCTGACGTTGAACACACACCGCTCGCTCTCGTCGCTGCCGGGACTCAGCTATCCCCCCGGAACCGGAGCCTTTCCCAAACGAAGCGCCGTGATTGCGCATCTCAAGGCGTTTCGGGATCGGCATCGCTTCGAAATCCGCTACGGCGTCGAAGTCCTATCCCTAGCCAAGACGGATGGGCGGTTCGTCATCGCCACGAATGTCGGCCCTCTCCACGCCAAGTCCGTAGTCGTGGCAACAGGACGGGATGCAGTCGCGTCCGTCCCGCAATGGAAGGGCGTCGAGAGCTTCACGGGGAGAATCCTCCACGCAGCCGACTTCGGCGATGCCCGAACTTATGTCGGACGATCCGTCCTTGTGATCGGCGGTGGCAATTCAGGCTTCGACGTTCTCAATCATCTCAGCCGCGTTGCGACCGGGCCTGTCTGGTTGGCGCTTCGGCGCTCGCCCGGGCTTTTGCCCAAACGTCTCGGTGGTTTCGCGGTCCATCGGCTGTCGCCGCTCATGGCTGCCCTTCCCATCCCGCTCGTCGATCGCCTTATCGGGTGGACGCAGAGGATCGCGTTTGGGGATCTCACCCGACACGGCTTTCCACCGGGACGGTTCGACGCTGCGACACGATTGACCGAGAATGACGTCGCGATCGCCGTCGACGACGGTGCGGTGAAGGCGATCAAACGAGGGCAGATCGCCGTGGTCGCGGAGGTCACGGGATTCTCGTCGTCAAGCGTGGTGCTGGCTGACGGCTCGACGGTGGCACCCGAGATCGTAATCGCCGCCGTCGGGTATGCATCGGCACTGCCTCCAATGCTCGACCAACTGGACGCATTCGACGGGCTTGGCCGTCCACACCTGCGACGTTGGCTCGGCGAAACCTCAGTGCCCGGACTTTGGCTGGTCGGAATGCAGCCCAGCCTGACGAGCTACTTCCGACAGGCTCATCGGGAAGCTGAGCAAGCTGCCCGGTCGATCGCCAAGATGCAGGTTGCCTGATTTCATGAGAAAAGTAGCGTGGGCGAGGATGGGCCGAAGGCCGAGAAGCAGCTTCGAAGAGAGTGTGCCGCCGAGCTCACATTCCGTAGACGACACTTCGAAGATGGGTGCATCGTTGCAGCACCGGCACCGCAAGAGCCGCTTGAATTCATAAACCCACGGCTTGCGCAGCAGGCGCAAAGAGGCATGGTCGGGGAAGAGCTCAAGACCTAACGAGACACCGCCAGCGGTGAACCGTCCTACCCTGAAAGCAAGACGGCAGGACTGTCGTAAACGCGCCATCAACTGTGGAGTCAGAAACAGTCATAGGTTGAAACGGTCTGCTTATCGTTTCCTTGCATGATAACTGTTCCTTACGAAGTCCCACCCTTTGTAGTGATGACAAGGAGGACGTCATGAACGTTGCCGCTACGGTGCCACCGGTGTCAGGACCACGCGGGCTCGACATGCCCAGCTTCGAGAGCATCCTTCAAAGTCTTTCCCATCCGGTGTTCGCAACTGGTGCCGATGGTAACCTGACCTATGCCAACGCCTCGGCAGAAGCCTCTTTCGGCGGATGGATGATTGGTCTCAACATCATCGATGTCTTTCCGGATTTCGCGCTCTCGAACATGAGCACGATCGAACCGTCGTCGTTGGTTGTCACAACGAAGAAGGACGTCGCCTACGACGCCCTGCTGACACCGTTGGGAGGCGGCCAGTTCGTGTTCGACCTGAGGCCGTCGACGGGACAAGAACCGCCTGCCATCGCGAGCGACCTCGACGATCTGACCGGGCTTGCGAAGCGCAACATGTTCATGGCGCACCTAGCGGCTGCACTCGTGCAGGGTGCAGGTCCGACAATTGCCGTTCACTGCCTGGATCTCGACCGCTTCAAGATGATCAACGATACGCTCGGACATGCGATCGGAGACCTCCTTTTGAAGAAGGTCGCCGATCGCCTCACCAGCGCGTGTCGAAAGGGTGACATCGTTGCGCGCCTGGGCGGCGACGAGTTCGTCGTTCTTCAGCACGACGTTCGAGAGGCAAAAGAAGCGGAGAAGCTCGCGGCCCGCATCGTCGACCTTATCGGACGAACCTATGTTCTGAGTGGCCATACGATCAATATCGGAGCGAGCGTCGGCGTCGCGCTACAAGGCAGCCTGAGCCAGCCTCGCGACATCTTGCGCAACGGAGATTTGGCCCTGTACGAGGCCAAGCGCGCCGGACGCGGTCGATACCGAATGTTCGAACCCGGCATGGACGACCTTCTTCACAAGCGTCGTGAGATGGAAATCGACCTACGGCGGGCGTTGGCACTCAAGCAGTTCGAGCTGAACTACCAGCCCATCGTCGATCTCAAGAACGACAGCTGCATCGGCTTCGAAGCGCTGCTTCGCTGGAAGCATCCGCTCAAAGGCAACATCCCGCCCCTCGACTTCATCTCACTGGCCGAAGAAAACGGTCTGATCGTCAAGATCGGCGAATGGGTGCTTCGCACAGCCTGCATCGAGGCGGCGTCCTGGCCCAGTGACATGATCGTAGCGGTCAACGTTTCACCCCTGCAGTTCAAGGCAGACGCACTTCTAGAGACTGTCGCCTCCGCCCTGAATAAGGCCGGACTGCCGGCCCATCGACTGGAGATCGAGATTACCGAAGGCGCTCTTCTCGATGACACGGACAACGTCCTGGCGACCCTTCATGCGCTGCGCGATCTTGGCGTAAAAATTTCGATGGACGATTTCGGCACCGGGTATTCGTCACTGAGCTACCTGCAGAAATTCCCGTTCAATAAGATCAAGATCGACCGCTCGTTCGTTGCCAGCGCGAATGCCGACAGCAGAGCGATCCTCCGTGCAGTCGCGGGCCTGGGCGCCAGTCTTGGCATGGCCATCACGGCCGAGGGCGTGGAGACCGCCGAGCAGCTTGCACGCATTCGAAGCAAACGCTGCACCCATGTTCAAGGCTACCTGACAGGCCGTCCCATGGCGGCGGATCTGATCGCGGCCTTTCTGGAAAAGCCCAACGCCGACAGGAATGGAGATCCTCTATGAACCAAGGCTTGCACCGGCTCGTCTACTACAGCCGCAACCACCTATCCGATGACAGCACCAGTTTCACGGCGAATGTCGCGGACATTCTGGCCAAGAGCCGAACCAACAACACCCGTGACCAGATTACCGGAGCACTGCTTTTCAACGCCGGTTGTTTCGCGCAGGTCCTCGAAGGTCCGCTCGAAAACGTCGAGGCCACGTTCGAACGGATTCAGCAGGACGACCGGCATGGCGACGTTTCGCTGCTTGCGCTCGACCCGATTGAGAGCCGCAGCTTCCCGAACTGGGCTATGGGTTTCGTCGGCACGTCCGCCACGGACGCCGCTCGGTTCGCTGGCATCGGTGCATCCAGCGGCTTCGATCCGTCGTATCTCAGCGGCGATCAAATCCATACGCTGCTGCGTGACTTGACGATCGAAGAAGAGGCGGCTGTGTGAAAACCTTCACAAGAGATATCCGTTTCCGTTGGACCATTTTGAAAAAGCGCATTTCAGGAACGATTTTTGGGAACGGGGAAGCCGCCTTCGGCCTGTCGTTGGAGCGCAGCACGAGCTTTCCTACTTCACGTTCCTTATCGGGAAGCCCTGTAGCGAAGCCCGTCCACCAGCAGCGATACCAGCAAGCGCGCTTGCGCCGGATCCTGGTTGCTTCCCACGCGACAAAGATGAGCCACGGCGCGCAGCAGGTCATGCGGGCGGGCATCCGCCCGCACTTCGCCGGAAGCCACAGCCGCGTCGAGCAGCCCTTGCAGGGCGGGTTCGAGATGCCGGTCGAAATAGGCAGGTAACGCCTCGTAGGCTGAACCACCGGAGTAGAGCGACGACGCCAGGCCCCGCTTGGCGACGATGAAATCGACGTAGCACTGCATCCAACGGTCCAGCGCTTCCCCGGGTTCGAACCGTTCGAGCAGAGTTGGGGCCTCGGCAGCACAGGCGTCCACCTCGTGGCGAAAGACGGCGGCGATCAGATCGGCACGCTGGGGGAAGTGACGGTAGATCGTCCCTACGCCGACACCAGCCTTCTCCGCAATGTCCCGCATCGGCGCATCGATTCCCGACGTGGCGAAGACTTCCCGCGCCGCCTGCACGACGGTGCCGATGTTGCGGCGGGCATCGGCGCGGACGCGACGACCGCCCGTTTCTCCCTCTGCTGCCTGATCTTCGCTTCGCGCCACAATCACCACCCTTGCTAACCGGAACACCGTTCCGTATAAGCAAGCGGACGGGCGTTCCGTTTCTATCGAATGCCTGCCCATCTGACTAGGGATGCAAGGATCGACAGCATGACAGAAGATCGCGTTGCGCTCGTGACCGGGGCCAATCAGGGGATCGGCCTCCAGATCGCCAAGGAACTGGCCGTTAAGGGATTGACCGTCCTCGTCGGCGCACGCGACTTGGCGAAGGGCGAAGCCGCCGCCCGGGACGTCGGCGGCCGTGCCCGCGCCGTGCAGATCGACGTGACAGATCAGGTATCGATCGACGCGGCAGCCGCGCGCATCCGAAGCGAGTTCGGCCGCCTGGACGTGTTGATGAACAACGCCGGCATTTCGCGCTCCAAGCCGAACCAGTCGTTCGGTGAGGCGGTCAAGACCAACCTGCTGGTCGATACACCCATCGATGATGTGCGGGTGGTGTTCGAAACCAACGTCTTCGGCGTCATCGCGGTGACCCAGGCGATGTTGCCGCTGCTGCGCGAAGCACCCGCCGGTCGGATCGTCATCACCGGCAGCTCGGGAGCATCGCTGACGCTGAACTCCGACCCATCGAACGCCCATCGGCGGATGTTCGGCAACTATTCCGTATCGAAGACCGCAGCCCACGCGGTCATGCTCGCCTTCGCGCTTGCACTCGAAGACACCAACATCAAGGTCAACGCCGCCTGTCCGGGGTTCACGTCCACCGGGCTCAACAACTTCAACGGCACCCGTAGCGTCGAGGAAGGCGCGCGTGAGCCGGTTCGCCTTGCGTTGCTCGGCGAGGATGGCCCGACCGGTACCTTCTCCGACGAGAACGGCCTCGTCCCCTGGTGATCGGCATCCGCCTCTACGCCCCCCTTCCTTCTTGTCACGGCGGCTTTGGACACGGATCTCACCGTCTTACTGGACGATGGGGTGTCGAACGAAATCCTGTCGGACCGTCACGCCTTTTGTCCGCCCGCTGGCACGAACCACCGGTTGCCGTTCTGGACACCCATCTGCAAGCCTTGGAGCTTTTGCGCGACCCCTCCCACGTTCGCGATTATCGATCATACGAATCGGTGGCGAGGCTGGAGGGATCCGTCTTTCGGATCGACGATGTGCAGGTCTGGCGGCTGCGCATAGAGTTCGTTTCGACTAACATCCGCACACAATCCTAAAGAACGACCGGCTGAGTCCTTAACTTCGGTCCTCTAACGTTCTGCGCTGGAGGTATTCCGCGTGGATCTAGTCCTCACCTGCCTTGGCATCCTGAACGATCCGGCTCTACTGACGCTGGCAGCGGTGGTTTGCGTGATCGGTGTGCACGGATCGTTCTCGGTTGCGCGTCAGGCGGGACGTTGCGAGGGCGCCGCACGCCGCAAATGGGCTGTTCTGTCATTGGTGGCTGCCGGCTGCACGGCTTGGGCGACCCACATGGTGGCGTTGCTCGCTTTTCAGCCCGGAATGCAGTCTGGCTTCGAGCCTGTCACCACGGCGCTCTCGCTCGTGCTGGCCATTTTGGGCATCGGGGCCGGACTGATGTTGGCGCTCGGACGGCGTGAGCGATGGCGACGCTGTGGTGGCGGCGTCGTGATCGGCCTCGGCGTTACGGTTCTCCACTATGTCGGTCAAGCGGCCTACGTCGTGCGTGGCCATGTCCAGTGGGACCACGAACTCGTTGCGACAACCATCTTGGTCAGCCTGCCGCTGTTTGGGTTGGCGACGCTTGCGTCCGTCGAGCGAAAGCGTGTGGTCAACTTGATGAGTGCACCCTTGCTGGTGTCGGCTATCGCCATCCTGCATCTTGGCGGCATGGCCGCAATGCGCTTGACGTTCGACCCAGGCGTTCCTCTACCCGCTTGGACGGTTGCACCGGAGCATCTCGCCCCGGTTGTCGCGATCGTTTCGTTTGGTCTCCTGTCCGTTTCCGTTATTGGCGTTCGCCTAACCCTCAACGCCAAAATCAAGCTGCGTACCGAGCGCGTCCGGCTGGGAGAACTGGCCAACCTTGCACTGGAGGGCTTGGCGATCTGCGAGGACGAGCGGATCATCACCGCCAACGATAGCCTTGCCAAGCTGTCAGGTTTCCGGCGGGACGATCTGTCGGGCATGGCGCTCAGCACGCTCGTGCCCAAATTCGATTGCCTGAGCCTGCCTGAGCGTGAGGAAGTGGATGCCGATCTCGTCTCGGTGTTCGGCGATCTCGTACCCGTTCGCGTGCTGCGCAGCGACGTGCGGCTGGCGGGACGGCTGCAAACCGTCATCGCCTTTCGCGATCAGAGCGAGCGTCTGCGCAGCGAGGCCCGTATTCGAACGCTCGCTTTCGCCGATGCGTTGACTGGCCTTGCCAACCGTCCCCGCTTTCACGACACCCTCGCCGAACTAGTTGAGCAGAACAAAGCGAGCGGCTTGCCCTTCTCGCTCGTTGTCTTCGATCTGGATGGCTTCAAAAGCGTCAATGACGCGTACGGGCATTCGGGCGGCGATGAGGTTCTGCGCGTGGTCGCCGAGCGCGTGCGGACCCTCATCGATCCGAGCCATCTTATCGCCCGCTTGGGCGGCGACGAGTTCGCCGTCCTTCTTCATGGTAGCGCGGACCCTCTGGAGGGTACATCGATCGGGCAAAGGATCATTCAGGCGGTCGAGACGCCCATCACGATCGAGCACCAGATCGCGCATATCTCGGCCAGCGTCGGCGTAATGCCCTCGCAGATCGAGCACGTCAGCATAGCCGATCTCATGTCTGGTGCAGACCTTGCCCTCTATGACGCAAAGGCGAATGGGCGCGCGCGCGTCAGACTCTTTACGCCCGAACTACGGCGCGCTTCAAACGCGCGGCGAAGTGTTGCCGAAGACCTCCAGGAAGCTTGGGACAAGAGGCACTTCGAACTTTACTATCAGCCGCAGGTCGATCTGACCGACGGCCGTCTTGTCGGCGCAGAGGCGCTGATCCGGTGGAATTATCCCTATATGGGTGTGCTGTCTCCAGCTGCTTTCCTGTCGGTCCTGGAGGCGGGGCATCTGGCGTTACCGGTGGGCAACTGGATCCTACGCACAGCCTGCCGGGACGCCATGAAGATACGGGATGCAGGTCGGGATGATTTTCGCATTGGTGTGAACCTGTTTGCTGCGCAGTTGCGGGCACCCGGCTTCGTCGAGGAGGTCGAGGACGCTTTGCAAACGACGGGGCTGCCGGCGAGCGCATTGGAGTTGGAAATCACCGAGAACATCGTCTTGCGCAACGAGCGAGTGATCGAAAGCAACCTCGCCCGGTTGCGTGCGATGAGTGTGGGCATCGCCTTCGACGATTTTGGAACAGGCTTTGCGTCGCTGACGATGTTGAAGCAGCTTCCCATAACCCGGCTGAAAATCGATCGATCGTTCATCCGGGACATCGAGACGGACGAGAAGGATCAAGGCATCGTTGATGCCATCGTCCGCATGGCCCAAGGGTGTCGACTGGATGTCATTGCCGAGGGTATCGAGACCCGGGGCCAAGCGGATTACCTGCAGGGACGCGTTGCCGAAGCGCAGGGTTATCTCTTCGGCAAACCCATGGGGTTCGAGGCGTTCGAGGTGTTGTATCGGATGCAAGCACAGCGCTGCGAGGCGCGACTTACCGCGTGATGTCTTGAGACACGGCAGGGGGAGCGGTTGGATCTGCCTTCGTCGTCAGAGGCCGTCGGGACGCGAGCTCGGCGAAGGAGGTATGGCACAACGCTCAGTGAGACAGGGCTGGAAGAACCAAGGAATGGCAGAGCGCGATCAAGCGAAAAAAGCTGTTTTGGATCCAGTCTACGAACTCCCATACGCGCCCGTAGCCTGATGGCTGCATCCGGAGGCCCGACAGATGGCAGCATCCGACATCGTGCCACCCGACAAAAACCACTTGCATCCCGGGGGCATTCACAGCTGCTATTCAGCTTTCGACTGATGGCAGAAGCTAGAGTGGTTTTCGAACCGATTGGAACCATTGTCATCGCTCTGGCGGGCGACCGCTCTAGGGCGCGCGTCCTGACGGCGCCTGGGTCGCCGCGTCGGAGGCTGGGAGCGCCAAGCGGCCGTCTAGCAGCGTCTGAAGGAGGAGGCGAGCGGAGGATGGTGCGTCCAGCCGGTCCGAAGGGATGTGCAGGTCCGGCGCGAGCGGGCGCTCGTAATCAGACCCGATCCCGGTGAACAGTCGCAGGGCGCCGGACCGCGCGCGGGCGTAGAGGCCTTTGGGATCGCGACGGGCGCAGGTTTCGATCGACGCATCGACGAAGACCTCAAGAAACCGGACAGCGCCGACGATGCGCCTGGCCTCGTCCCGGTCGCGACGATAGGGCGAGATCAGCGACACGATGACGATCAGACCTGCATCCGCCATCATGTCAGCGACATGGGCGACGCGGCGGACATTCTCGCTTCGATCGCCGTCGGTGAAACCGAGATCGCCGTTCAGGCCGCGGCGCAGGTTGTCGCCGTCCAGCACGACAGTGCTAAAGCCCAGGTCATGAAGCCGCAGGTCAACCTGATCGGCGATCGTGCTCTTTCCGGCGCCCGACAGGCCGGTCAGCCAGACCACGACGGGACGCTGCCCCAGAAGCGCTGCTCGACGCTGCGCCCCGACCTGGAGCGTCTGCTGCGGCGTTGCGTCGAATGCTATTTCGGAATCGCACGCGCTCATGCTCGACATCTCCTGGAGCCTGTTCTGGAGCATAGACACGCCTTCCTCCACCCGTACCGATCTGCCGGGTAGGGACCGAATGGAGGCGGGAGCGGTGCTGCCGGCAAAACCGGCGACGCCCGCCGTCCGTTCGGAGCGGACGACCCGAAGGGATGAGTAAGCGACGTCATCCACAGCGTCAGCAAGATTTGCGCTGATCCGACACAAGACCTGTTCATGTTCCGGAACAACCTCTAGACCGGGCGCGCGATGTCGTAGCCGAACAGGTGTTCGACGTCGGGATCGAGCTGTGAGCGCACGAAATCGACGTCTTCGGGCGTCAGCGGGTCGTACCGCCGAGGCTGGAACGGGGTAAGCCCGTTGCCCTTGTAGGATTGGAGCGCGGTGAGGTCCGCCGGATGTGCGCGGCCGAGCGCTTGCGCGAGCGCGTCGAGCACCACGTGCGGCGTGGATGCGAGGACGGCCTGGTCGAGCAGCGCCAAATGGTTGCATCGTGTCGTCAGTTCGCTCCACGACCGCAGCTTCGCCGCCCTCTTGCGCAGCGCGTTCGCGAACCGGAGCCGTGTCGCGGGATCGCGCTCGTGCAGCATCTCGCGGCCGAACAGGGGATGGCGCGGTTCGATCCCGCCGAACTCAGCGTCCCAGTAACTGTGCCATTCCGCTCGCAGGAACTGGGAGAAGGCCAGCGTCTTCAGATCGGGATGAGCGTGCCAGGGCTGGCGATGCAGGCTGCGGATCCAGTCGAACGGATCGCGCGCCACGACCATGATGAGAACGTTGGCTGGAAACAGGATCTGTTCGGGGACGAACCAGTGCTTGAACCCGTAAAAATCGGTGATCGCCTCGGCCCCAAAATTGGCGGAGACGAGCTTGCGAAGGACGTTGGTTCCGCTGCATCGCTGGCCAAAGATCTGCACTTGGTCCACCGGTCCGGGCGCGGTGTGCCAGAGGCGAAAGCCAGGGGTTGGCTGGACCCAACCGGCGTGCTCGAATCCCTCCAGGCTTGGTTGCAGACTTGTTGATGGCATAAGGTCCTCGAGTTCCCTTTCCGAGCCTGTGTAAAGAGAGGGTCCCGCGAGCCGCAAGCTGACCTTAAGCCGCAAGGCCGAAGCGCGTCGCTCGGCGGCAGCGGCCGGACGGATGGTCGGGCGGCCCCTGTCGGCTTGCGGGCGGATGGGTTTAGGCGACGCCGACGGGGAGAGCGGGGTGCCAACACCTCTGGCCCCCCGCCGTGCTAGAGCGATTTCCGCTTGGATGGGATCATGAGCACGGAATGGAAGTGAGTTCGCAGCCAAGCGAGAGGAGGAAGCGATGCCGTGGCATCCTGACCAACGAACAACGCCGCTGCGCGTCGATAGTGGACCGGCAGCTTCCGAGCCGATCGCGATGAAAGCGGCTATTCCGCTATCGACTCATTTGAGACGCTAAGACGGGCCAGACAGCGACGCAAAGTCTCGGTTGCTATGCCCAAAGGCTTCGGGAACCAAACCAAACGGGATCTGTATTTGTGTCAGCGGATCGTGAACGTTCAGGCCATTGTGACCTCTAAGACCGGAGCGCTTTCGATTTAGGCCAACCCAACCCAGCCCAACGTTCACGGAGACGTTCAGTGACCGAAGCCCTCTCGCCGCCCGATCAGAACCACGCCGAAGCGGTAACGAAAGTCGGCAAGATGATTGCCGCCAACAAGATTTGCATGCTCACCACGAGGGGTGAGGACGGCGAGATGCTGTCGCGTCCCATGGCGGTGGTGGAACGCGAGTTCGATGGGACACTCTGGTTCGTGTCGCACGATAACACGCGCAAGGCCCGGCAGATCGGTCGCGAGTCGCGCGTCAACGTTACGTACGCCTCCGGAAGCGAGTGGGTTTCCGTTAATGGCCGGGCGGAGATCGTGCGCGACGTCGCAAAACTGAAGGAGATGTGGGACGCCGGGGTTGAGGCGTGGTTCCCGGAAGGACCGGAGGATCCGAACACCGTCCTGGTCAAGGTCAGTGCCGAGGGAGCCGAGTACTGGGACGCGCCTGGCGGATCGCTGGTTTCGTCCGCCCTTTCGTTCGTGAAAGCCGCGGCAACCGGAGAGCCATATAAGGTCGAGAACGAACGCATCGGGATGTGAGCCTAATTTGACATAGGAACCCCGTACCGCGCTTGGCCAACTGGGCTCCATGCGGTGCGGGGCGCATGTTCAGCGGAGCCACCCCAGCGGAAGTGTCATTCGGAGCGATGAAGCTGGGCTTCCGATCGAACCGATGCCAGATCTGCTTGCGGTCCAATCGGATCGTAGCCGGGCAAACTGCATCCTGTTCTCAAAGACGGCTGTCCGCGCATGCCCCTGACGAACGAGACGTACTCTTTGGACAGACCTTCACGGCTTATCACGAGACGCTGGCAGAAACGTTCGCGGAACGCTGCGGTCAGCGGAAGTTCGAGTGATGCAATCCCCAAAAGTAATGGGCTGCGCCGTCCCTCCAGCCCTGTGCCAGCTTAAGGTCCGACAACTGTGCTCAAGCAATTTCCAGGAAAGGTGAAGCCATGTTCCCGACCGTTCTCGAAGCCAGTCCTATTACGGACGCCGAGAAGGAAGCCCTGGCGCTCTCGATGATCGAGGTCTCGAAGCTGACCCGTGACCTGCTCATGATGCATCTGGCGACCATCGCCCTCTCGCCGGGTGAAGACGATTACATGCTCGCGCTCAACCCCCGCGCCCCCACCGATCTCACGGAGGCCGCCGATGAACTTGGTGTGCGTCGGCTCATCGCTGCGAAGGCCTATGAACGGCTGTTGGTCCGGAACTTGGTCGAGATCGATGGCAACACGGTCACCCTTACGAAGTCCGGCAACGAAATCCGCTCGCAGATCTCGACCGTCTACCGCATGGTCGGCGAGGACATTGCAGACCGGCTAAGCGCCAACAGGATTGAAGTCGTGAAGGGTGTTCTGGCCGAAGCCAAACGGAACATGAAGCGGGCGTTCAAGCGGAAAGGTTAAGCCCACGATCCAGGCAGGAAGCGCGCGAGCCGGAAGACATCCCGAATGTTCCAAAGGGCCGAAAGCTTCCTGTCCGCTTTTTGCAAAACGGACGTGAAAGCTGCCGTTCTGCATTTGCCCCCTCTCAGACGTTCGATCCCGTGATCACTACGTCCCAACAGCGGACATGCGCACTCGCTTGGCGTAGGGTGCTTCCAGCTAACAGGCTGGGTCGTCGAGTTCATGAACGTTCAAAAGGGCTCCCAAGGCGAACCATGGAAGCGGCTCCTGCCTCTCGCGCGCCGCGATACGCGCTCACTCGGGCGTGAGAACGATGTTCCCTCGGTCTACGCCTTCGTCGCCCGCCACCGTGAACACTTCAAGGCGATGACACTTCCCAGCGACGGGCTCGTCCTGCTGCTCGAAGGCACGAAGGAGGTCCGGTTCGGCATCGACCAGACGACCTATCATCCTGGGGAGGCCTTCGTCGCGAGCGCGGGCGTCACGATGGACGTCACCAATCTGCCCGACCCCGCGTCCGGCCAATACCGCGCCCTCTTCGTCCGCCTGCCGCGCCCCTTGATCGTCGAGGCCGCCCGGCGCTGGCCCCAGTTCGTTGGCCGATCGACGTTCGAGCCAAGGTTCCTCCCAATGGATTCGACGCTTGTTGATGTGCTGCTCCACGCGTTCGGAGCGGACGATCGAGCGATCCGCCATCCTATCTCGCCGCAACTTGCACAGCATCGCTTTCTCGAACTGGTTCTCGTGCTGGCCGAACGGGGCGCGCTGTCGCTGACCCCCAAATACGCCGGGCAGTCGACCGTCGATGCCCTCCGTCAAATCGTGCGGCATCGCCTGCACCATCCCTGGACCGTAGCCGAGGTCGCCCAACACCTCGACTGCTCGGCGGCAACCCTGCGGCGCCGGTTGGTGGCCGAAGGCCAGAGCTTCGCAAAACTCCTCCTGTCCGAGCGCTTGGCTGCGGCCCGCATCCTGCTATCCGAGCGCGGTGCCGACGTCGCCGACACGCTGGCGGCCACCGGCTTCGCGTCGCGCTCGCACTTTGCCGCGCACTACCGTCGCCTGTACGGCGAAGGGCCCTCGAGCGCCCGCCATCGCCAGAGGGAACCATCGAAATCGTTTTGATCGTTTCCGGCGCATTCCTGATCGTTTCCGGCCGCCTCGCATGCCCTGCGGCAGGTAGCTTTTCGGTGTCCAATCCACCCGGAGCCAGCCCATGCGCGCCTCGACCTTTGCGTCCGTCCTCGCCTTCGCCGCCCCCTTCTTTCTAGTCACGGCGGCGTCGGCCACGGATCTCACCGTTTCACTGGGCAATGGGGTGTCGAACGGGATCATGCCGGACCGTCACGCCTTCTGTCCGTCCGCCGGCACGAACCCAGCCGACATCAGCCCTGCCGTCGCGTGGTCCGCAGGACCGAAAGGGACGCAGTCCTATGCCCTGCGCATGCAGGACCCGGACGTGCCTGCGGCGCTCGACCAGATCGAGCAGCCCGGCGTCGTCATCGCGAAAGATGCGCCGCGCATCAGCGTTGACCATTGGGTCTTGGCGGACATCCCGGCCGACAGGCGCTCGCTCCGAGAAGGCGAGGACAGCGACGGCTTCACCAAAGGCGGCAAACCGACCGGTCCGACAAGCTACGGCGTGCGTGGGTCGAATGTCTACGCCAGCTTCCTAGCCTCCAAACCCGACATGGCGGGTCCCTATGGCGGCTACGACGGTCCCTGCCCACCGCGCAACGACAAGCGACCGCATCGCTACGTCGTCGAGGTTTTCGCGCTCGACATCGAGCGTCTCGCGCTGCCCGATGGGTTCACGGGCGACCTCATGGCGAACGCCATGGAGGGGCACATTCTCGCACGAGGCGCTGCATCCGCCACCTACAGCCGATGGGAGGACACGAAGTGAGCCCTAGCCAGCACGACCTTGCCGCCAACCAGTTCAGCCCGCAAGCCGACGCCTATGTCGCCAGCCCCGTACATGCTGGCGGCGCCGACCTCGATCGGATGCGTGCCCTGGCCGCCGCGCGCCGTCCGGCTCGGGCGCTGGATCTGGGAACGGGCGGGGGGCATGTCGCCTATGCCCTGGCGCCCCATGCCAGAACGGTGGTCGCCTGCGACCTGTCCCCCGACATGGTCGCGGCCGTGGAGCGGGAGGCGGCGCGCCGGACCTTTGCGAACGTGACGGGAAGGGTCGCACCCGCCGAACAGTTGCCCTTTGCCGACGGTGAGTTCGACCTCGTCGCCAGCCGCTTCTCCGCTCATCACTGGGCCGACATGGCCTGCGGCCTGCGGGAAACACGGCGCGTGCTGAAGGTCGGTGGAACGGCGGTGTTCGTTGACGTTATCGCACCACCGGTTGCCGCTTTGGACACCCATCTGCAAGCCGTGGAGCTTCTGCGCGACCCCTCCCACGTTCGCGATTATCGACCATCCGAATGGGTGGCGACGCTGGAGGGAGCCGGCTTCAGGATCGACGAGATACAGGTCTGGCGGCTGCGCATGGAATTCGCTTCGTGGACGGCGCGCATCGCCACGTTGCCCGCCTCCGCCGCAGCGATCCGATCGCTGCAAACCAGCGCCGCAGCGACGACGACGGCCTACTTTGCGATCGAGCCGGATGGGTCCTTCGAATTGGATGTGGCCTGGTTCGGAGCAACCGCTTTCTAGGCCGCCTGATAGTCCGCTTCCCACCTGTTTCGACTTGAAACGGACTATCGGCTTTTCATCCTTCTTCGCCATCTGTCGACCCGGGTGAATCGGGCCGAAAGCAGACCGGCAGCTTTCAGTGTGATCGAGCGGAAAGCCGCCGTTCCGCTGT
>NZ_BBWL01000062.1:0-13015 GCF_001463785.1 Aureimonas sp. AU40 | reverse complement strand
AGTTGAGCCGATTGGCGAGGAGGAAGCAGACGTTCCGGAGTGGTCCATCCGCTTTCGACCCTTTGGAGACGTCCGAGGGCGTGTCGGCCTGCTCTGCGAACCTGCCAATCTAGTGGGCTACACCCGGCAGCCCCCGGAGGAAGGTGACCAGTTCGTCGACCAGCAGGCGCACGCGCTGAATACGCAGACGGCCCGGCACGGCTAGGATCGACAGAGGAACGGGTTCGGGCGCGTAGTCTGGAAGAACCCTTTCCACGACGCCGCTTTCAAGGAGGTCGTCGACCAGCCAAAGGTGGGCGGGCGCGATACCCCGGCCCAGCGCGATCGCCTCGCGTGCCGCCAGCCCATGATCCATAAGCAGTCGGTCTCCGAAAGGCAGGGTCGCGGTGCTCCGGTCCGGACCCCGCAGGACCAGCGTTCCGCTATCGGCTACGTTGCTCATGCGGATCGTGCGGTGGAGTCGCAAGTCGTCCGGTGATGTAGGCGTCCCATGTCGTTCGAGATAGTCGCGCGCGGCGACGAGGATGCGATGCGACGCGCCGACGTGCTTGCGATGCATCGAGCTGTCGGCCAGCGCCCCAAGCCGGATCGCGATATCGGCGGCCTCTTGAACGAGGTCGATCCGCACGTCGGACAACTTGAGGTCGATCTCGACACGGGGATACCGGTCCTGGAAGGCGAACAGGGCGCGCGCGACGTGACGGACACCGAGCGCGGCGGTGCAGGAGACGCGGACCGAGCCCGACAAGGCGTCGCTCGCCTGGTGCAGGCCCTCGCCCGCCTCGTCCACCAGCCGAAGGATGACGCGGGCGTCCTCCTGATAGCGCGCGCCTTCTGGTGTCAGGGTAAGGCGGCGCGTCGTGCGGTTGATCAAGGTGGTGCCCAGCGCCTGCTCGAGTTCCGCCACATGCCGGCTCACAGTCGCCTGACCGAGGCCTTCCTCGCGCGCGACCGCCGAGAAGCTGCCGCGTTCCGCCACTCGGACGAAGCTGCGCATGCGCTCCAGCGTAACGTCGGATCTATCCACGAAACGGAACGATCATATGCATTGGCTCCAGCTTCCAGATGAACGTGTGAGCATCTAGCTCCGTGGTCTGAGAACCGGAAGAGGTGCCGTCCCAT
The DNA here is from genome assembly GCF_001463785.1 of Aureimonas sp. AU40. NCBI lineage: Bacteria > Pseudomonadati > Pseudomonadota > Alphaproteobacteria > Hyphomicrobiales > Aurantimonadaceae > Aureimonas > Aureimonas sp. AU40. The sequence continues at coordinate 11,893 of NZ_BBWL01000062.1, read as the reverse complement.
GAACGTCCTAATCGTCTCCGCCCATCCCGAGCCCCGCTCACTGACCAACGCCATGCGCGATGCGGCAGCGGAACAACTGCGTAGTGACGGGCACGCCGTGCGCGTTACCGATCTCTACGCCGCCGGCTGGAAGAGCGAAGTCGACCGCGCAGACTTTCCCACCCTGCCTCCCGGGCAGCGCCTGCGGGTGCCGCAAGCCTCCGGCGAAGCCTTTGCGTCAGGCGCACTGACGGGGGACGTCGTGCAACAGCAGGAAGGCCTGTTGTGGGCCGACGCCCTGATCCTGGCCTTCCCGCTCTGGTGGTTCTCGATGCCCGCGATCCTGAAGGGATGGATCGATCGGGTCTATGCCTATGGCTTTGCCTACGGCGTCGGCGAACACAGCGACACGCGCTGGGGCGACCGCTACGGAGAGGGGCGTCTGGCCGGCAAACGTGCCATGCTCGTCGTCACCGCCGGCGGTTGGCCTTCGCACTACGGGCCGCGCGGCATCAACGGACCGATCGACGACCTCCTGTTTCCGATCCAGCACGGGGTCCTGTTCTATCCCGGCTACGAGGTTCTGCCGCCCTTCGTGAGCTACCGGGCCGACCGGATGGACGAGGAGGGCTTCCAGGCGGCCGCGCAGACGTTGCGTGCCCGGATTGGCGGCCTGTTTACCGACGCGCCGATACCCTTCCGTCGGCAGAACGGGGGCGACTACGCGATCCCGACGATGGAACTGCGCCAGGAAGCTGCACCCGCGCACGTCACTGGGTTCGCGGCGCACCGCATGCCAGATTGAACGTCCGGTTCTGCTACGCGCTTAGCCGGGAGCGGACCGTCGCCTTTCCACCCTCCCCTGCCTTCCAGTCGGTTTCAGATAAGGGCCGAAATCGGACCGGCAGCTTTTGGGCACGATAAGCGGCAAAGCTGCCCTACGGTTTCAACCCGAAGGAGAAGCTACCCGAGCGGGGGCGGTCATGGTTGGAGATCCCAAGCATTCGGTTCCTGAGCCGTGTTATGGATGGAAGATCCGACCTGCAGGCCGTTCCATGACCAGACGCCCACTTCTCCACGATGCGATCGGTGCAGCGATTTCCCGAACGGCAGCGGCTGAGGTTGCAACGTCGAGCAGGACGAAGTCCGCCGGGGCGCCGATCCGCAAGCCGTAGTCACGCGCCATCAGCCGGGCGGCATCCGCGGAGACCATCGCGAAGACGGCTTCCATCTCCTCGTCGCGGGCGAGTTGCGCGACGTTGGCGTAAAGGTTCGCCATGCGGATCAGCGAGGCATCGCCGAACGGCGTGAATGGGTTCAAGACGTTGTTCGTGGCAATCGTCGCGGTAACGCCGGCTCGGCGCAGAAGGTGGGCAGGTGCCACGCCTCGCGGTACGAGGCGTCTGATATCGCGGCCGGTGAGGAACAGATCGGTCGCGGGCAGGACGGTCACGGCGATGCCGGTCGCCGCCAGTCGCCGTGCCACGGCGTCCACCGCCTCCGGCTCGATCGCCGAAAGCTTCGTCGCATGGCCGACCGAGACGCGCCCGCCGAAACCGCGCCGCTCCGTTTCCTCCATGACATGGGGAAGCGCGGACCCTTCGGGATCGAGATCTAAATCGACGTGGAAGTCGACCAGCGTTCCGAAGCGTTCCGCAAGGTCAAATATACGCCGGACATGCCCAGCGGGATCCGGATCGGTGTAGGGGCAGCCGCCGACGAGATCGGCGCCAGCGGCCAGCGCATCCGACAAAAGGTGCTCCGTCTCCGGCTCCTGCGTCAGCCCTTCCTGCGCAAAGGCGCAGATCTCGATGTCGATCGCGAAAGCGTAATCGTGCTTGATGCGCCGGATGGCGGCCAGCGAACGAAGGCCGGCGCGCGGATCGACCTCAACGAACGTGCGCAAGAGCATCGTCCCATGCAGGATCGCCTGCTCGACCAGATTGGCGGCGCGAGCGTAGACATCCTCCTCGGTGAACGCTGCCTTCGCTCGCGCCGTTTCGCGGACGGCCTCCGCCAGCGTGCCCTCGCAGATCGCGCAGCGGTCGAGGATGCAAGCCTTGTCGAGATGGATATGACAGTCGACGAAACCGGGAAACGCCAGCCGTCCCGCCGCGTCATATTCGGACGCGGCGGCATCGAGGTTTGGCGTGATCGCCGCGATCCGCCCGTTCTCGACGCCGATATCGACGAAGTCGCCGCTCGTCGCGACGCGGGCGTTGCGCAATACGAAATCCATTCGGCTCAAGTCTCCATGCTCAGGCCCAGCGCGCAGCCGTCGCTGCGAGGATCGTGCGCCCCGGTCACGTCACCCGCGTCGTCCACCGCGATCACGCCGGCTTGCCCTGCCAGAGGACTGAGATCGACCAGCGCGGACACTTCGTGGCCACGGAGCGCGAGGTCCGCAAAGGTCGTCTCACCGGCAGACGCTTCGAGCTTCAGAGCGTCTCGCGCATCGGAGAACGTGCGCCCGAGCAGGAAGCGCGGAGCAGCGAGAGCGGCCTGCGGATCGAGGCCGCGATCAATCAACCGCGCGAGCAGGAGCGCGAGCGTCTGTGGCTGGCCGTCCGCACCCTGCGTGCCGTAGACGAGGGCTGGAGCGCCGGCGCGCAAAGCTATGCCAGGGTTCAGTGTGTAGAACGGCCGTTTGCCCGGTTGCAGGCGGTTGGGTCCGGTCGCGCTTCGATCGAACGCGGCACCGCGGTTCTGCCAGAGGATACCGGTGTCGCCCGCGACGACGCCGCTCCCCCAGTCGTAATAGAGGCTTTGAAGAAGCGCGACCGAGCGACCCTTGCCGTCCACGACGCCAATGAAGGCGGTATCCCCGGTGCGGACAACATGCGGCCAGGGCAGCGCCCGATCAGCATCAACGGCAGCCGCCTTCGCGCCGAGACGCTCCGGGTTCAGCATGCGCCCCAGCGGCACGTCGGTGAAGTCCGGATCGGCGATCGCGCCGCGGTCGAGAAAGGCTTGCTTCACCGCCTCGACGACCACGTGCAGAAAGTCCGCACTGCGGTCGTCGACCCCAGCCAGCGACGGCAGCCGGTCGAGAATGCCCATGATGGCGAGCGTCGTCGCACCTTGTGTTGGAGGCGGGGGCGCCAGCAGTTCGAGCCCGCGATACTTCATCCGAAGCGGCGGCGCCTCGCGCGTCCGCGTCGCAGCCAGATCGGCGGCTCGCAGCGGTGAGCCGGCGTTCTCGAGGCCTCGGGCGATGCGCGTCGCCAGTTCGCCCTCGTAGAACTCTCGCGCTCCACCGAGAGCCACGGCGCGAAGGCTTGCGGCCACGCCTGGCTGGCAAAACGGGCGCGCCTCCTTCCCGACGGCGAACAGCGCTTCGAAGCGCGGCCATCCGCTTCGCTCGGCGGCGCGGAAATCCAGCCAGAAGCGCTGCGAGTCGGACATCGGGAAACCGCCGTCGGCTAGTTCGATCGCGTCCGCCAGCAGCATGTCGAGCCCTTCGGACCCGTCCCAAGTCCGACGTGACCAATCGAGCGCCGCGCCCCAGGAGTCGACGAGGCCGGCGCTTGTGAGCGTCGACAGGGGGCCGCGCGTCGGGATCGGATTGGCGTCTGGTAGGAGCTCCGCAGACTGACCGATACCGAGGAGGCACACCGAGTATCCCGTACGGTCGGCCAGCATCCATACGCCGTCGCCGCCGAGCCCGCAAAAATGCGGATAGGTGACAGCGAGCGCCGCACTCGCCGCGACGGCTGCCTCGACGGCGTTGCCCCCCCTCGCCAGGACACGTGAGCCCGCTTCGCTCGCCAGTCGATGGGGGGTCGTCACCATCGCCCGGAACGGTGGGGATGCTGGCAATGGGGCTGTGGGAGGGGTCTCGGGCACGCTCAATATCGACCTACCAACGTATACTCCATGCCGCCCCCTTTCCGATGTCAGAGAAGTATGAGGTGAATCGGGTTCGTTCTTCCACCCAATCTAAGCGTTCTGCCCAATCTTGTGAGGGCCGAAAGCCGACTGGCAGCTTTCGAGCAGGCCGGGTAGAAAGCCGCCATTCCGCTGTCGACCCGTCAAGGTAATTCGAGCGACGAAAACCTATACCTGAAAGCGGCCGTAGCCGATTCCAGAACTCGTTCGCACCTCAGCGCGTCCGGGACCACCTCGACCTTTCGTCTGTAAACTACGGCATGCGTTCGAAAGGATTGAAGACGGGGGGTCTCGACGCCAAAGTGCAACAGCCCACCTACGAGCTACGGAGGAAGCTGGCAGCCCTTCGGGACGCGACCACGGGTTTTGGCCGGCTCCCCCACGGGAGATCGAGGGCAAGACCAGGATAAGAACAGGACGACGCAACGTTCTGTCGCGCGATGAAAGCACGGCTCACGAGAATCAGGTGTGGAGCTGAGTCGCGATCTCGTTCAACGCCTTGATGATGCCCTTTGGCGGATACGGTTTGGCGAAGAACAGGCCGTTCTCGGGCATGTCTGACGCTTCTACCTTGATGCGTCCGGACGTCATGATGATCGCGACCGGTGGCCAACGGTCGCGTACGGCTCTCGCGAGCTTCAGACCGTCCATCGTTCCGGGCATCTCTACGTCGGTAAACAGGACACGGATATTCGAATGGCGCTCCAGCAGGCGGATGGCTTGATCGGCGTTACGCGCCTCGTAGGCCGTAAAGCCTGCTTCCTCGCACAGGTCCACCGCCTCGGCTCGCACAAGAGCATCGTCTTCCACGATCAGAACGGCGTAGCGGGCGGGATCGAAGGATTGGGCCATTGATGCGCGGTCAGGTCTTGAGAGCGTTTACGGGCTGCACGAGCGATCCCGTTAGGGTGAAGCGGATGCCGGCGCGATCAAACTCGATATGGCCCTCGCCGTCGAAGTAGGAGGCAACAATGCGTTCGATCAGCTTGGAGCCGAACCCGCGCCGTTCCGGGGCGATAACAGGCGGCCCCCCGGTTTCGATCCAATGAAATTTGAATCCACCGTCGGCCACGTCCCAGATCATTTCGATGCGGCCTGTCTCGTTCGATAGGGCTCCATACTTCGCGGCATTCGTCCCCAACTCGTGGATGGCGAGGCTCAGGCCGAGCGCCTGTTGCGCCGACAGGTCCGCCCTTGGGCCTGACATGGCGACGCGCTCGCCCGCCAGCCGATGCGGTGCGATCGCCGCCTCGACGACCTCTCGCACGTCGGCTTCGGAGAAATTCGTGCGCGTCAGGATGTCCTGCGCCCGCGCCAGTGCCAACAGCCGGCTGGAGATGGCCTCGCGGGCCTCTTCCCTCGTGTGGGCCTGCCGAAGTGTCTGGGTCGCGATCGCTTGCACCATGGCAAGCATGTTCTTCATGCGGTGCGACATCTCCTGCGTCAGGACCCGCTGAGCGTCCTCCATGCGCTGACGTGCCAACGCCACACGAACCCGGTCGCTCACCTGCTCGACGAACTGACGCTCGCCGTCGGTCCAGGGATGAAGCGTGCGAGAATGCGCAAAGACCACGGCATAGAGGCGGCCGTCGAAGCTGATGGGCAGGTCGAGGAACGACCGGGTCTGGATCGCGTCAAACTCCCCATGTCTGCCGCTAGTTCGTGCGTCCTCGTAGATGTCATCGACTGCAACAATGTCACCGCGTCTGAGGTCGGCGAGGTACGATCCATAGGACGAGAACGCATGCCGCCCGACTGCGCTCGGCATACCCGGTTCGCACCAATCGGACCGAACGTCGATCGTATCCTCACGAAGGTTCACGATGCCCGAGCCCACACGATCGACTTCAAGGCCGTCGGCCATACAGCTCGCCGCCGCCGTCACGATGGTCTCCAGGTCTGACCGACCACGCAGTTCGTCCGCCAGCGTCAAAAGCGCTGCCTGGCGGCGATCACGCTTGATACGGTCCGTGACGTCCATAAAGATTACTGTGAAGCGATCATCGCCGATCGATTGCGCGACGCCGTCGTACCAACGGTCCAGCGTACCAACCCGGCGCGTGAAGCGAGCGGACTGACCGGTCTCGACGACACGCGCGAACTCGTTGACCCACTCGTCTTCAATGCCGGGAAGCAGCTCACGCACGGTCCGTCCCGCTGCCGTTCCGCGCGGTATGCCGATGATGTCATGCCAAGCATCGTTCACCGCCTCGTAGCGCCAGTCGATGACATAACCCGAAGCATCTCGGATCAATTGGCCGAGGATGAAGCCTTCGCGCAAAGTCTCGAAGACGGTGCGCCAAGTGGCTTCGCTGCGAGCCAGAGCGTCCTCGGAGGCGCGCCGCTCCTCGATGTCGATCAGAACGCCTTGGAACATCGTCGGCGTGCCGTCCGGCGCACGATCGACGCGCCCGTTCGCCTCCAGCCAATAGTAGTGCCCGTCCAATCGCCGCACGCGATACTGGTGCGCATAGTGGCCACCGCGGGCAACGGCCTTGCCAATCGCATCGGCCAGTCCGGTCTGATCGTCGGGATGAACCGTCTCGACGATCTGCGAGAGCGGGATGCCCTCGCGTCCCAATGCCGGATCGAGACCGATGGCCCTGGCGAACGGTTCATCGATCGTGAAACTATCGGCTCCGATGTCCCAGAACCAAGTGCCGATGATGGCGCCCGCGCCAAGCGCCAACTGGACGCGTTCGAAGTTTGCCCTTGCGACACTCTCGCTGACGCGCAGCTTCTCGGTTGCAGTGTCACGTTCCCGTTCCGCCAGTATCCGGGGCGTTGCGTCTGAGGCGATATTCAGCAAGCCTGAGATCTCACCCGTCTCGTCGTGGACAGGCGAGTAGGAAAAGTCCCACCACGTGTCCTCGGCATACCCGTTGCGCGTCATGACAAGTGGCATGGCCTGGAACGTCACGGTCTCGCCGCCAAAGACGCGTGTCACGAGGGGCTCGATGTCGGCCCAGACATCGGGCCAGACTTCGGCAAACGGCCTGCCGAGCGCCTGCGGGTGGCGGGCGCCGAGGAACGGCGCATAGGCGTTGTTGTAGAGAAAAGTTTGCTCCGGTCCCCAGGCCAAGCAGATCGCATGGCCCGAGGCCAGCATCATATCAACGATGGTGCGAAGGCTCTGAGGCCACTGCCGATGCGAGCCGAGTGGCGTGCCTGACCAGTCATGATGCGAGATCTGGTCTGCCATCGGCAGCACTTTGCCGGGGTCTTGCTCCGCGCCGGAAAATGCCCGCGCCGTCATCCTGTCGCTCAAAGGTCGAAACCGTTCCCAATCGCACACCGCTTGCGCCATTCGTAAGCGTTCCACGGCTGAGATGGAAGGATGTTCACCATTCGCGGACGACGGTTGTCGCCTGGGGCACAACTGATCGCTGACGGGCATCTTGCTGTCCCGTCGTGCAACACCGCGGTGGGGAAGTGGAAGGCTGGATGAGAACTATCCGCTTCAGACATCTCGCAGACCACTGCGCGGATGCAGCAACCTCCTGAAAGACGGACTCGCTGAAGATAGATAGCGCCTGCCCGATCAGTTTTCCACGCGGGCATCAGCTCGATGCAACGCCTTGAGAATGGTCGCCCGTAGGTAGGGCTTGGAGAAGAATTCGCCTCCCTTCGGCACTTGGGCATCGGAAAGCTGGGTATGGCCCGACACGATGATGATGGCGATGTGCGGCCAGCGCCTCCGCACGGTGCGCGCCAGTTCCAGCCCGTCCATGTCACCCGGCATGTCGATATCGGTGAACAGGATGCCGATGTCGTCGCGGGTTTCGAGTATTGCCAGCGCCTTGGCCGCGTTCGAGGCGGCGCAGACCGGGAAGCCTTCATCCTCAACCATGTCGACGGCGTCGACGCGGATTAGGGGCTCGTCCTCGACGATCAGCACACACTTGTCAGTCACGATGTCATCCATGGTCTGCAACACGGCGTCGGGGGCTTGGGTCCGGCGAGGCCGGCGTTTCCATCGGCAGCTTGCCATCGAGGACGTAGCATAGGCCCTCCGGCGTGAACGCGGTCTCTCCGCTGCCCTCGAAGTAGGAGGGGACGATCTGGTTGGTCAAACGGGAGCCAAAGCCGCGGCGCGCAGGCTTCATGACCTCGGGGCCGCCCTCCTCGCGCCATTCGAAGTGGAAGGCGCCATCGGTCCCGTGTCGCCACATGATACGGATGTGGCCTGTGTCGTTGGACAAGGCGCCGTACTTCGCGGCGTTGGTTGCCAATTCGTGGATGGCAAGAGAGAGGCCGAGCGCGGCCTGCGACGGAAGGTCGAGACGAACGCCCTTGATCGTGACCCGGTCGTCGCTTTCCAGATGAACCTTCAGCGCGCCCCGCACCACCTCATGGATCGTGGCGCTCGTGTAGGTCGTCTGGCGCAGGAGGTCCTGCGCGTTCGACAGCGCCGCGATCCGCTGGTCGATCGTTACGGCAGCTTCTTGCTTGGTCTCGGCGTGCCGCATGGTCTGCGAGACGATGGCCTTCACCATGGACAGGGTGTTCTTGATGCGGTGCGCCATCTCGTTCTGGAGTTCGCGCTGTTGCCGCTCGGCGCGCTCCTTGGCGGCGATCAGTTCGTTGGCGTCGACCAGGGCGGCAGCCTGTTCGGTCTCGGCGGTGATATCGCGGGCACTGGAGTAGAGCTTGTTGCCCTCCGGGAAGGCGACCCAAGATAGCATACGCCAACCGCCTGCCTTCATCCGGTAGCGGTTCTCGAACCGCAGGACCGGATGACCGGCTCGCACGCGTTCGAACGCGGTCAGGCTCGCCGCCAAGTCGTCGGGATGGACGAAGTCGTTATAAGGCTTCCCCTCGATCTCCCGGATGTTCCAGCCAAGCGCTATCGACCAGGCCGGATTGACTCGGTCGAACGCGCCGCTCGGCATATCGATGACCGATAGAAGGTCGGGACTGAAGCGCCACGTCCGATCCTGCTGCGCCGTCTGCTCGGCGATGGCGACGGACTGTGCCCGTTCGTTGGTGACGTCGCGGGCGATACAGTACAGGAGCCCGTTCTCTGGAACCGCGGTCCAGGATAGGGTCCGGTAGCCGCGATCCTTGGAGCGGAAGCGGTTCTCGAACTCGAACGTCTCGTGGCCCGCGGCCAGGTGGCCGATCTCAGCACGTGTCCTGGCGACGTCGTCGGGATGCTCCATCCATTGCGACGTGTGCCCGACAATCTCCTCCTGCCGCCAGCCCAGCGTGCGCGTCCAGGCCGGATTGATCGAGAGCCAGACACCCTTGTCGTCGGCGACCCCCAGCATATCGCTGCAGAGCTGCCAGATGCGGTCACGCTCGGCCGTCTGCGCCGCGACCTGGCGCTCCAGGTCGGCGTTCAACTCGCGCAGCCTGTGCTCGGCAGCGCGTCGCGCGATCTCAACCTCGGTGCGGTCCATAACGCGCCTGGCAAACAGCACCTCGTCTGAGGACCAGACACGCGGCTCGTCCTGGTTCAGGCACAGCACGACCTTGAGGTGGTCACGGTCCATGAGGGGCAAGTTGGCAAGGGATCGGACCTTGATCGATCGGAAGTTCGCCGCCTGGTCGATGGTCCGAGGATCGGTGGCGACATCGTCGATGACAACGTCTTCGCCGCGCCGGAGCGCCTCGATGTAGGAGCCGTAGGTCTCGAAGTCGTGCGTGCCGGCAAGGCTTGCTTGCCCGTCCGCTAGCCAGTCCTGCTCGATAACAATGTGTCGCCCGGCAGCATCCATGTCGCCGTAGGCTACGCGCGACAGGTCCAAAGCCTTACCGACCGTTTCTGACGCCAGAAGCGCCATTTCCTGCGGGTCGTCCAGCGTCCGCAACCGCTCACCCAGCTCGCTGAGGATCCTCTCCAGGCGACGGGTGGCAGCATCGATCAAGACGCCGTAAAAGCGAAGGGGAGTTCCGTCCGGGCCATGCTCTACGCGCCCGTTCGCTTCCAGCCAGTGGTAGCGGCCAGTGTGACGGCGCACCCGGTACTCGTGCGCGTAGGCACCGCCGCGCTCGACTGCCTCGTTGATGGCTGCGGCCAATCCCGCCTGATCGTCGGGATGGACGGTGGCGACGATCTGGGAGAGCGGAATGCCCTCGCGGCCGAGCGCCGGATCGAGGCCGAACGCGGTTGCGAACGCCTCGTCGATCGTGAAGCGATCATCCCTGATGTCCCAGAACCACATGCCTATGATGGCGCCCGCTGCCAGCGCGAGCTGCACCCGGTCTGCGTCCGCCAAAGCCGCATCGCTATGCTGCGCGGCCTGCTGCGGTTCCATGGAGTTGACGGTCGGTATCGTCTCGGCGGGCAGGTTCATGGAGGCACTCGACGCAATAGGCCGTAGGTCGCTCATGCGGGACGAGCACTTGCGCTGTCGAAAGCTCTGCATCGGAGGGCTTTGCGTTGCAAGCATTGTCGCCACAAACGACCAACCTATTGATCCGAAGTGATGATTTTAACGCACACTGTGAGAAGGCAGACCGTCGCCTTGCGATCCTTTCTACCCTTCGGCTGAACGAGCGCCTGCACGTCGGTCGGCACGATCGCGGCGACCGCCGGTGCCGTGGCGGTGATCGCGTTCACCACCGGGATCTGGCTGTCGGCGGCGAACTGATCGGGTGCCGAGACCGTGAGGGTCAGGCCGAGTTCGGCGGCCTTAACCTGCGCGCCGCACTGAAGCGCCTGGTAGAAGGGGCTACCCTTGACCCCAAGCACGAGCGCCACGGACTTGATGTCCTGTGCGAGCGCCGCGCCGGCTTGCGAGAGGATCGCGACGGTGGCGAGGGCGGAAAGGAGGATCCGTCTTTGCATCGATGCCATTCCTTCTGGTGTGAGGGAGGGGGTGTCTCAGAAGCGCGCCCGAGCGCGACGCTTGAGCTGGTCGATCCACACGGCGAGGATCAGGACGGCGCCCATGGCGACCGTCTGCCAGAAGGGCGGAATGCCGAGGATCACGAAGCCGTTGAGGAGGATGATCGGGATGAACACGCCGACCACGGTGCCGAAGATCGATCCCGTGCCGCCGAAGAGGCTTGTGCCACCCAGCACGACCGCCGAGATGGTGGTGAGGTTGTCCATGGCGTGGCCGCCGATCGTGGTGGTGGAGAAGCGGGCGTTGCTCATCACGGCGGCAAGCCCCGCGAGCGTGCCAGAGATCGCGTAGACCGCGACGAGCCGCGCCCGCACGTTGATGCCGCCGCGCCGCGCCGCCTCCTCGTTGGAGCCAACAGCAAAGACCTGAAGCCCGAAGCGCGTGAGGTGGAGGACTATGCCTGCAACGACGGTCACGACGATCGCCACCACGACCAGCGAGGGGATGCCGAGGATGCGTCCGCTGCCTAGATGCGCGACCAAGCGCTCGGGCATGGCGCGCACGTCGAGCCCACCGGTCAGGATCTGCGAGAAGCCGATCGCCATGCCGAGCGTCACGATCAGCGGTGGGATGCGCGTGACGGCGACCAGCACGCCGTTGATCACCCCCCAGAGGCCGCCCGCGAGAAGAGCAGCGAGCGTACCGATCGCGATGACGCCCCAGCCCGCATCCGTCGTGCCGAAGGTCGTGCCCCCCTCGCCGGTCAGCGCCAGCATGACCTGCGCGGAGACCACCGAGGCGAACACCAGAACGGAGCCGACCGACAGATCGATGCCCGAGGTGACGATCACGTAGGTCTGGCCGACGGCGAGAACGAGCAGGATCGCCGCATTGATCGTGATCTGGGACAGGTTGTAGCTCGAGCCGAACTGCGCCGGACGCAGCGCGGCGAAGACGAGGATCAGCGCGATCAGAAGCAGGAAGATCCATCCGCCACCGATAAGGCGCGCGGCACGCTCACGCCCCGTCTCGCGCGGACTCTCGTTCTCGATGGCGGGTTCGCGGGCGGCAGGCTCGACAGCGACAATCATGCGGCGGTCGAGGCCTCGCCCGGCTCCGTCAACGCCGTGCCGGAGAGCGTGACCTTCACGGTGGATCTGCGCCATCCCGACGCCGCGCGTCTGGCGGCGCTGGAGCAGCGGGTGCGGGAGGCCGCCGCGCGCGAGGCCGAG
>NZ_BBWL01000061.1:0-51842 GCF_001463785.1 Aureimonas sp. AU40 | reverse complement strand
TGACCTCAGGCAGACCGTGCGCGACGCCATGGCCAAGGCGGGGCTGTAGGATTCTAGAACCCGGGACAAAGCCTGCCGGGATCGACTGGCGGGTCCTTGGCCGCTCCCGCCGTCGCGAATGCTTAAGCTGAGCCATTGGCATCACTCCGGGCTCGCTCTTCGTGAGCTGGCCAAAGTCTTGCGCGCATCCTCCCCCCTTAAGTCTTGCCCCGATCTCTGAGGCAACGCTCCCTTATGGAGAGAGCCGCATCGTACTTCGCTTTCGATAGCAGAGCGCAGCGCCTTGGAGCGCCGAGTTCGGGGAATGGAAAACCTCCCGTTGATCTCGCCCGGTCGCCGGGCGGATCGCAACGCCGCTCCCCGGGCCGAGCAGTCTATCGCCAGTCTAACGATGCTTCGAAGCTCCCACTGACATCGGCAAGCCGATGGCTTGGCTGCCTGTATTCCACCTCCCGATCGACATCCATTCCGCGACGAAACGCCTCATGCCGCTCGCTGCGCCTCTGCCGCAACGTCAGCTAGCCCTGGTCTAATCGCCTTCGTGGCTGCTGAAGACAAGGCGCGTCCGATTTGACACGGAGGCGTTCTTTCCCGCATTTCCAAGGCGGGATCGGCGTCCGTCTGGGTCGGCGATATGAGGGAGACGACGTTTCGATCATGCCTGAGCGTCTCGGCTCCGAGCCGAACATTCCCGCCGTCGACCGCTCTCCGCTCGATGTCGCCGGTCTTCTGTCCCGCCCGATCTGGAAGGAACTTCGCACCTTTCTGGCGGTGGCCAAGAGCCGGTCCTTCGCGGAAGCCGCGGTAATGCTGAACACGAGCGGGCCGACGGTCAGCCGCGACGTGAAGCGGCTGGAATCGCAGATCAACGCGCAACTCGTGGTTTCCAGCCATTCCGGCATCACGCTGACCGAGCAGGGCCGGGGGCTGGCGATGGACCTCGCCGATCTCGACTTCAAGCTCCACACGCTCTCGTCCAATATCGGCCGCGAAAAGACGGAGCTTGCGGGCACGGTGACGATCAGCGTCACCTCCGGCCTGTCGGTCGCCTTCGTGGCGCCGGCGGTGATGCGGCTCGGCGCGCGCTATCCCAATATCGCGGTGGATCTCAAGGATCAGATTTCCTTCGTCGATTTCAACAAGAACCAGGCCGAGATCATGCTGTCCATGGCGCCGCTGCCGCGCAGCGACGTGACCTCGCGCGAGGTCGGCACGCTGCATCTCATTCCCGTCGCGCACCGCCGCTATATCGAGACGCAGGGCGTGCCAAGCCTGTCGCGCCTCGGCCAGCACCGTTTCCTGCAATGCAGCTACTACACGGCGGCGGGCGATCCCTGGGAGCGTTGGCGCGAGATCGTCCGCGCCGGGCTTCCCGCCCATAGCGCCGCCAATTCGCTCGCTTACTACTCCTTCGCCAAGAGCGGGATGGGTGTGGCGTTGCTGGGCAACTACGTGCTGATCGACCCGGATTTCGTGCCGATTGACCTGAACGTCCACATTCCCATTAAGCTCTATCTCGTCGCCCTGACGGACCGGCTTCGCTCGCGGCCCGTGCGCGCGGTGTTCGACTGGCTGGCCGGGACCATTGCGGACAATCCGATGTTCGCGCGCGAGCTGACCCTCCAGCCGACCCGCTCGGCGCCGGAAAACGATTTTCGCGCCTTTTTCAATCTGCCCTTGCTCTAGCCTCCCGCGTTCGCCGGTTCACCTCGTCGGCGATGTCGATATAGGCGTTGCCGACATCTTCCAGAAACGAGCTGAAGTCGGGCGGCAGGGCGCTGGAGTCGGACAGCAGCCGCAGCACCATTTCGGTGTGCATGCGCAGACGGTTGACGATCTCGACCTGCGTGTGAGCGATGGTGAAGTCGGTGTCGAAGACCCGCAGCGCGTCGTTCTTGGGCGCGGCGCTCATTCGAAGTCGCTCGGCCGATCCCAGTCGCCTTCCACCCGGAGAAGCAGCGCGCTGTCGGCGTCCATCGTGATCGCCTTGTCGTGCGGCTTCAGCGTGCCGACGACGGTGATGTAGGGTTCGGAATGGCCGAGGATATAAGCCGGCTTATCGTCCAGCGCCTCGAAGCCGAAGAGCTTGGTCCAGAGCTTGGTCAGGCGCGGTTCGGACTGCGTCATGACTTTCGAATAGCCCTTGCGGGCGACATGCTCGAAGGTCGCCTGGATACAGCGCTTGATGACGAAGGGGTTGCGCGCCTTCTCGCGAAAGCAGGTCCGCTCGTATTTGGCGAAGCCCGCGAACCAGCGGATGCGCAAGGCGCCGATTGGCTCCTCGTCGTCGTAGAAGACGAAATGCGTGGCCTGATTGTCGTTGCCGTCGAACACGAAGCGGGAGGGAACGTCCAACTCGTGCACGAAGCAGATGCTGCGCAGGATCGTGATGTCCCGCATATGGTCGGCGCTCGTCGCGATCACCGCGCGCAGGCTGTTGCTGCCGGGGCGGGGAGCGCTGGAAGTCGGGGAAACGGACATGATATCGTCTCGTTCGTTGCGTGACCCCAATCGTGCCAAAGACATGCGCTTGGTCGGAAGCATCAAGATTTTGAAGGGCGTTTCAAATATGAACGACTTCGACGTGCTGGAGCAGCGCTACGTCCAACTGGCGGTGGAAGGCGTCGGCCTGTTCGGCGACGACCCCGCCGAGATCCGTCGCCATATCGACCGGGCGCTGTCTGGCTGGAGCGAGGCCGATCGTCGGCGGCTGCGCGAGCTTCTGGCGATCAAGACCAGCGCGCCGGCACAGATGGGGCCGGGCGAGAGCCTGTGCTGAGAGATCAGTCGCAGGCGACGCTGACCTCCTGCGGGATGACGAGCCCGTCGAAATAGGCGTCCGCCGGCTTGGAGGCGATCACCGCGCGGCAGCTTTCCGCCCCTTCGCCGCGAAGGAGGATCGGCTCGCCCGCCGCCAGCGCCGCGCCCACGGCATAGTCGGGGTCCTTGATCTCCACGCCGATCCGCGCCGTCTTCGGCGCCAGCGGCTGGGGCAGGCGCAGGCCGAAGGAAAAGGTCACGCGCCCGTCCGCCACTGCCGCCTTGAAGCCGAAAGGCTCGGGAACCGGAACGCTCTCGCCGTTCACCGTCAGGAAGGTGAAATAGTGGATGGCCGACAGGCGCGCGAAGGTCTCGTCGCGGATCGCCCCGCTTTCCGCCTCGCTGAAGGTCCCGTCGGCGTTCTCGTCGTAATCGGCCAGAAGCTGCGCGCTGAAGGTTTCGTCGAAGGTCCAGCTTTCTCCGAGCCCGGTGATCGCCGAGCCCTCGAAATTGAACAGGAGATGGCAGTCCATCGTGATGTCGGGATGGGCCGCTGCCGGCGCGGCCGGCAGCAGGGCGGCAACCAGGCCCAAGGCCAGCGCGCGGAGGCGGATCGAAGCGCCTGTCCTCATGGCGGCGATCCCTCGCGAAACGGCGTCGCCGGGCGCGAGCCTTGCGGAAACAGCTCCTCGGCGGCCGGCCCGGCGAACGGGTTCGGCCGGGGCGCCGCCGGCCCGGACGGGGCGGGGGCCGGCGAGGGAGAAGGCGGCGGCGGGGGCGCGACCGCGCGGCGCGGCGGCACGGTGGAGGCCGCGCCGTAAAGAAGCCCGATCGCCAGCAGCCAGCTTCCCAGGATGCGCGCGCCGATCGGCGCCCAGCGCGGGCGAAAGGCGCGGACGGTGAGCGTGACGGCGAGCAGCACCCAAGCGCCGGCCAGCGCGCCGATCGGCCCGACGCGGGGGTCGTAGAGCGTCGGGTCGGTCAGGCGCATCGCCGCCATGTGGAGAAAGCCGAGAAGCGCGGCAACGGGGAGCGCGAGCGCCGGCCGCAGCCGGCTCGGCGCCAGAAGCGCCAGCCCAGAGGCGACGGCCGCCACGGGGCCTGCGAGAAACAGGTGCTCAGCCGCGTGCGGCACCGGCGCCATGACAGCGATGAACAGGCGATGCCCCTCCCAGCCCGCCGCAGCGCCAACCGCGAAGGCGGCGAGCGACAGCCCAAGGCCGAGCGCCGGCACCAGCGCCAGCGCGACGCCGAGCCCGGCGAGCGGCAGGACGCGCTCGAAGCCGAGCGCGCCGACCAGCACCCATCGCTCCAGCATGTCGCCGCCGGCGCTGTTGCGCAGGGCGAGCCACGTCACGACGCCGCCCCCGAGAAGGAGCAGCGCCGGCCCGGCCCAGCGGGCGCGGGGTGGTGCGAGCCGAGGCTCAGGCGGCAAGGAAATAGCCGCCGCCCAGCGTAATCATGAGACCCAGCGCGCGGGCGATGCGCCCATGCATCGGCCGCTCCAAGGCAAGGCCGACACCGATGCCGAGAAGATGGATGAGACCGGTCGCCAGCACGAAGCCGATGGCATAATCCGCCGGATCGGCCGCGTTCGGCAGTTCCGCGCCATGCGCATAGCCGTGACAGATGGCGAAGACCGAGATCAGCGCCAGCGCCGCCCATTCCGGCGGCTTCCAGGCGCAGGCGACGGCAAGACCCAGCGCCACCAGCGACAGGGCGATGCCGATCTCGATGCCCGGCAGCGCGATGCCGGAAATGCCGATCACCCCGCCCAGCACCATGATGAGCGGGAAGGTGACGGGCAGGGTCCAGACCGAGCGCCCGCCCATCTGCGCGCCCCAGAGGCCGACCGCGAACATGGCGAGAAAATGGTCGGCGCCGGTCAGCGGATGCTCGAAGCCGCTGCCGAAGCCTCCGGCATTGCCCTGGAGGATATGGGCCTCGGCGACGCCGGGAAGCGCCAGCGCGAGCGCGGCTGCGATCAGGGCGGCGGATGCGAAACCGGAAAGATTGGGACGCATGGACACTCGCAAGAGTTTGGGCGCGGGCTGGTGAAAGCGCGGCGCGCCGGGGATGCGATTCGGACAAGGGCCCGCCATCCTATCACGAGAAAGGGAGCGGCCCGTGACCTCGATTCCCGCCGATCGTGGCGGAAACGGGACGAAGGCTTGAGAGCCGGTTCGAAAACGCGGGCGGGGTTGGTCTTCGGACTCGGTCCACCCTCGCTTCGGGGACACGGCATAGGCTTCGCCCATCCGTATGCGCATAGGCCGATCCGTCCTGGGATCGCTCCGGTTGAGTGCATCCAAGGCTGCGAGATCTGCCTAAGGCCGCCATTCGCCGGGATGCCGAACCATGCTTCGAAGGGTGACACGCCTGCGAGCCGGAGTGCCTGCGCTCATATCCCGGTCCCGTCTTCTCGGAGGCCAACCTTTGCCTCCGACATTCCGTCGCTCGTCCGGCTAACTCGCGAGGAGTCGGCTGGCCGTCATCTTGGTCAGCACCATCGCCCATATGCCCTCGCTTCGCTCCCAGCCTTTCGGCGCCTCCATCCGCCGCCCGCAAGTCCTGTTCCCTGCGCCAAACCGCCTGCCTGTTTTCGCCTCGATCGAAAAATCCTTGGCAGCCCCGGCCGCGAAGGCGCTATCAGGAGCGCCGTGGCCGACAAGGGCGAAAGCCGGGTCGGTTTCGGAGCCGCAGCGGCGCCGGACGCTGCCCTTCGGGGCGGGACCTGTCCCGGCTCGCCGGTTCCGAGCCCGAACGGCCGAGAGAAGAAACGGAGCGTCTTGTGATCCTGTCCGACACCGTGATCCCCGGAATGCGCCTTCGCGACCATCGCGTCGCCGTGCCGCTCGACTGGAGCCGGCCGGAGGGCGGGCCGACGATCGATATCTTCGCGCGCGAGGTCGTGGACCCCTTGCGCGACCGCGAGGCCGATCTGCCCAGGCTCCTGTTTCTCCAGGGCGGGCCGGGCGGCAAGTCGCCGCGCCCGGCGGGCGGCGGCCCGTCCTGGCTGAAGGAGGCGCTGAAGACGCATCGCGTCATCCTGCTCGACCAGCGCGGAACGGGGCGCTCCAGCCGGATCGAGGGCGCCGACATGGCGCGCTTCGCCGGCGCCGAGGCGGCGGCCGAGCATTTCTGCCTGTTTCGGGCCGACAGCATCGTGCGCGACGCCGAGCACCTGCGCAAAACCGTCTTCGGCGGCGGCAAGTGGGAAACGCTCGGCCAGAGTTATGGCGGCTTCATCACCATGAGCTACCTGTCCTTCGCGCCCGAAGGCCTGTCCGCCTGCTATGTGACGGGCGGCCTGCCGGGGCTCCGGACCGGCGCGGAGGAGGTCTATCGCCGCACCTTTCCCAGAGCGCGCGAGAAGACCCGGCGCTATTACGAGCGCTACGAGGGGGACCGCGCTCTGGTCGGTCGTGTCGCGGACTTTCTGGAGGCCGAGGACGTGCGCCTGCCGGATGGCGACCGGCTCACCGCGCGCCGCCTTCAAATGCTGGGCTTCGACTTCGGCATGGGGCCGGGCTTCGAGAACGTCCATTGGCTCTTCGACGAGGCGTTTTCCGACAGCGGCCAAACGCGCCTGTCCGACCATTTCCTCGCCGCCGTCGAGGGGCTCACCGGATTCGCCGGCAACCCGCTCTATGCCGTGCTGCAGGAATGCATCTATGCGCAAGGCGAGGGGGCGACAGGCTGGGCGGCGGAGCGCGTGTCGCTCGCCCATCCCGACTTCGCGCCAGGTCATCGGCCGCTGCTCTTTCCCGGCGAGATGATCTATTCCTGGATGTTCGGCGAAATCCGCGCGCTGCGCCCCTTCCAGGCGGCGGCCGAGGCGCTGGCGGCCAAGACCCGTTACCCGCTGCTGGTGGACACGGCGCGCCTTGCCGCCAGCGAAGTGCCGCTCGCGGCGGCGGTCTATTTCGACGATCTCTATGTCGATGCCGGCCTGTCGATCGAGACCGCCGCCGCACTCGGCAATGCCCAAACCTGGATCACCAACGAATACGAACATGACGGGGTGCGCGCTTCGCCCGCCGTCTTCGCCCGCCTTCGCGACATGGTGCGCGATCGCGGCGGCCCGCTCGCTTCCTGACCCTTGGTCCCGACCCCTGGACGAATGCCCATGCTTCCCTTTGCTTCCTGGTCCCACCCCGTTCCCCGCATCACCGAGGCCGAGCGCCTTGACCGGCTCCAGCGTCTGCGCGCGGCCATGGAGGCGGAGGGCGTCGCCGGCCTGCTGCTCGGGGCGACCGAGAGCCTTCGCTATTTCACCGGCTTCGTCTGGCACGCGAGCGAGCGCTTCTGCGGCGCGCTGGTGACGCGCGATCGCCTCGTCTATCTCGTGCCCGGCTTCGAGGTCTCGCGCTTCGAGACGCTGCCGCATCTGCCCGGCGACTGCGCGCCCTGGCAGGAGGACGAGGAGCCCGCCGCCCTGGTGGCCGACCTCCTTGGCCCCTCCGGCACGCTGGCGCTGGACGAGCAGATCCCGCTCTTCGTCTACCACCGGCTGGCCGGGGCGATGGGCACGGATCGCCTTCGCGACGGCGGCCCGCTCGTGTCGGCCTTGCGCATCCGCAAGTCGGCGGCCGAGATCGAGCTGATCCGCCATGCGATGGGCATCACGCTGGAGGTCCAGGCGCGCGCGTTCGACGCCATGCGCCCCGGCGTGCGTGCGTCCGAAATCGTGGCGCTGATCGACGCCGAGCACCGCCGCATGGGCGCCGACGGTGGCTCGACCTTCGCCATCGTGTCCTTCGGCGCGGCGACGGCCCTGCCGCACGGGGCCGAGGGCGATCAGGTGCTGAGCGCGGGCGACCTCATCCTGGTGGACACGGGCTGCCGCCTCGACGGCTACCATTCCGACCTCACCCGCACCTACATGATCGACGATCCCGAGCCCGAGATCGCCCGCATCTGGGCGATCGAGCGCGAGGCGCAGGAGGCGGTCTTCGCAGCCGCCCGGCCGGGCGTCGCCTGCTCCGCGCTGGACGAGGCGGCGCGCCGGGTTCTTGCCGCGCACGGGCTCGGGCCGGACTACCATCTGCCCGGCCTGCCGCACCGGGCCGGCCACGGGCTCGGGCTGGAGATCCACGAGGCGCCCTATATCGTGCGCGGCAACGGCCGGGTGCTGGAGCCCGGCATGTGCTTCTCGATCGAACCGATGATCGTCCTGCCCGGCCGCTTCGGCATCCGGCTGGAGGACCACGCCCATGTGACGGACAGCGGTGCCGACTGGTTCACCCAGCCGCAGGACTCGCTCACCGATCTCGGTGTGACGCGCGGCTGATCGGGGGAGGGCAGGGGGTCGATTCCCCATGCCCGCCGCCGCTCTTGTCTCGCCCCGTCAAAGTCCCCGCAACGGCGCGTGGCCGTTGCGGGGAGAGTCTTAGTCGAGGAGGTCGGCCAGCGAGATCGGGAAGCGGCGGATGCGCTTGCCGGTCGCGTGCCAGATCGCGTTGGCGACGGCGCCGCCCGTGCCGGTGATGCCGATCTCGCCGACGCCCTTGATGCCGAGCACGTTCACGTGCGCGTCGTCCTCGTGGACGAGGATCGTCTCCAGCGAGGGCACGTCGGCGTTCACCGGGATGGGGTATTCCGCCAGATCCGCGTTCATCACGCGGCCCGAGCGGCGGTCGGTCACGGCGTGCTCGTGCAGCGCGAAGGAGACGCCCCAGATCATGCCGCCGAAGAGCTGGCTCTGCACCAGCTTCGGATTGATGACCCGCCCGGCCGCGAACGCCCCGACGAGGCGCGTCGCGCGGATCTGGCCGAGATCGGGATCGACCTTCACCTCGGCGAAGACCGCGCCGTGGGCGTGCATGGCATAGGCCTCCTGCGCCGCGCCATCGGCCGCCGCCTCGCCCTCGGCCTCGATCTTGGCGAGACCCGCCCGCTCCAGAATCGCGGTGTAGGGCTCGCCCCGGCTTTCGTCGTCGCGCCGCAGGAGCTTTCCCTCGCGCGCGATCGTGCCGACATTGCCGGCGCCATAAAGCGGCGAGCGCTCGTCGCTCACCGCGAGTTCGGCAAGCTTGGCGATCACGGCGAGGCCCGCCTTGTGCAGCGCCATGCCGGCCGTCGCCGTGTGGCCCGAGCCGCCGGCGATGCCGGCGTCCGGCAGATCCGACGTGCCGGCGCGGAACTCAACCTCGTCCATGCCGAGGCCGATCGCGTCCGCGCCGATCTGGGCGAGCGCCGTCCAGGCGCCCTGGCCCATGTCGTGCGCGCCGGTCTCGATCAGCCCCGTGCCGTCGCGCCGGATCGTCGCACGCGCCTTGGCCTGGAACATCAGCGCCGGGAAAGTCGCCGTGCCCATGCCCCAGCCGACCAGAAGCCCCGCCTCGTCGCGCATCTGGCGGGCTTGCTGCGGCCGCTTCGACCATCCGAAACGCTCCGCCCCCTGCCGGTAGCATTCGCGCAGGGCCTTGGAGGAGAAGGGCTTGCCCGAGATCGGCTCGACTTCGGCATAGTTCTTCAGGCGAAAGGCGAGCGGGTCCATGCCGGCGGCCTCGGCCGCCTCGTCGATGGCGCTTTCCAGCGCGATCGAGCCCGTCGCCTCGCCGGGCGCGCGCATGAAGAGCGGCGTGCCGGTGTCGAGGCGCACCACGTCGTAGCTCGTGCGGATGGCGGGGCTGGCATAGAGCGTGTGGGCGACGTCGGCGGCCGGCTCGAAGAAGTCGTCGAACGTGCTGGAGGTGGTGCGCGTGTGGTTCTCGATCGCGGTGAAGCGACCGTCCTCCGCCATCCCCAGCCGAATGCGCTGGCGCGTCGGCGCGCGGTGGCCGACCGGGCCGAACATCTGCTCGCGGCGCAGCACCAGTTTCACCGGCCGGCCGGTGAGCCGGGCGGCGAGGATGCCGAGGATCTGCGGCCCGGCGGGAAAGCCCTTGGAGCCGAAGCCGCCGCCGAGGAACGGGCTGCGGATGTGGATGTTCTCCGGCGGAATGCCGAAGAGGCCGGCGATGCGCCCCTGCGCCATGGCGAGACCCTGGCTCGGCATGTCGAGCGAGAGCGTGTCGCCGTCCCACTGCGCCACGACGCAATGGGGCTCCATGGCGTTGTGATACTGCGCAGGGGTTTCATAGGTCGCGTCCACCCGCCGCGCGGCCGAGGCGAGGCCGGATTCCACGTCGCCCGTTTCGGCGAAGGCCGGGTTGCCGACGCCGACCGACTGCGGCGCGAAGCTCTCCGCCCCGTCGAGCCCGGTGCGGGCGGGCTCCGCCTCGTAGCGGGGGGCGAGCAGCATCGCGCCCTCGGTGGCCGCTTCCAGCGTTTCGGCGATCACCACGGCAATCGGCTGGGTGGGGTAGCGCACGCGGTCGTTCTGCAGGAGGTCCAGCCGGAACATGAACGGATTGGACTTCTCGTCGGGGTCGGTGGCCAGCGCCGGCCGGTTGGCGCCGGTCATCACCTCGACCACGCCGGGATGAGCGCGCGCCGCCGCCTCGTCCAGAAAAGTGACGCGACCGCGTGCGATCGTGCTGGTCGCCACCACGGCATAGAGCATGCCTTCGGGATGGTTGTCGGCGGCATAGGTCGCCGCGCCCGTCACCTTCAACACGCCGTCGCGCCGGGTCAGCGGCTGGCCGATATTGGAGCCGTGCCGGGCCCGGCGGCCGCTTTCGCTCAAGAGGGTCTCAGACATGGACGACACCTGCGGGAAGGGGAGCAAAGGGGGAGGCCGGCAGGGCGGGCAAGCGCTTCGGCGTGCCGGCGGCGGCCAGGGTGAGCGCCCGCACCACGATGCGTCGGGCGAGCTCGATCTTGAAGGCGTTGTCGCCGGAGGGGCGGGCCTCGGCCAGCGCCGCCTCGGCCACGCGGGCGAAGAGCTCGCGCCCCGGCGTCTGGCCGGCGAGCAGCGCTTCCGCCGCCTCCGCCCGCCAGGGCTTCAGCGCCACGCCGCCGAGCGCGAGGCGGCCCGAGCGGATCGTACCCCCCTCCATCTCCAGCATGGCGGCGGCCGAGACCACGGCGAAGGCGTAGGAGGTGCGCTCGCGCACCTTGAGATAGCGCGAATGGGCGGTGAAGCGCTCGGCCTCGGGCGGCAGAGTGAGGGCGAGGATCATCTCGCCCGGCGCCAGAACGGTTTCGCGCTCCGGCGTCTCGCCGGGCAGGAGGTGGAAGTCGGTGAGCGGAACCGTGCGCCGCCCGCTCGGCCCCTCGATCTCCACCAGGGCGCCGAGCGCGGCCAGCGGCACGCAGAAGTCGGACGGGTGCGTCGCGATGCAGCTGTCGCTCCAGCCGAGCACGGCATGGGAGCGGTTTTCGCCCTCCCGCGCGTCGCAACCGCTGCCGGGCTCGCGCTTGTTGCAGGCGCTGGCCGTGTCGTAGAAATAGCGGCAGCGCGTGCGCTGGAGGAGATTGCCCCCGGCGGTGGCGACATTGCGCAGCTGCGCCGAGGCGCCCGACAGAAGCGCTTCCGCCACGGCCGGGTAGAGCCGGGCGAAGTCGGGATGGTGGGCCAGATCGGCGTTGCGCACCAGCGCGCCGATCCGCATTCCGCCGCCCGGCAGCGCCTCGATGGCGGAGAGCCCCTCCAGATGCGTGATGTCGACGAGCCGGCCGGGCCGCGCGATGCCGCCCTTCATCAGGTCGAGAAGATTGGTGCCGGCGGCGAGATAGGCCGCGCCGGGCTCGGCCGCCGCCACGACTGCCTCGGCCACGCTCTGCGGGCGCACATAGTCGAACCGGTTCATGCCGCCTTCTCCCGCTCGGATTCGGCCAGAGTGGCTTGCGCCTCCAGCACCGCCTCGGTGATGCCGGCATAGGCGCCGCAGCGGCAGAGATTGCCGCTCATGCCCTCGCGCACCCGCTCGGGATCGTCGCCTGCCTGGCCCTCGTTGATGAGGCCCACCGCGCTCATGATCTGGCCCGGCGTGCAGTAGCCGCACTGGAACCCGTCATGCGCGATGAAGGCTGCCTGAACGGGGTGCAGCGCGCCGTCGGGCGCGGCCAGACCCTCAATCGTGGTGATCTCCGCGCCGTCGAGGCTGAGCGCCAGCGACAGGCAGGCATTGATCCGCCGGCCATCGACCAGAACGGTGCAGGCCCCGCATTGGCCGCGATCGCAGCCCTTCTTGGTGCCGGTGAGGTCGAGGCGCTCGCGCAGGAGATCGAGCAGCGTCACGCGCGGATCGTCGATCTCGATCGCTCGCCTTTCGCCGTTGATCATCAAATGGATCGTCGGGTTCATGCTTTCCCCCGTTCAGTGATATGTCGATGCGAAAATTCGAGGACGCGCCGCTGCCGCAGGATCGGGCGGGAGGGGCGGATCGTTGCGAAGGGCGGAAGCGGAAGCGGGGTGTCTGACTCTGGCCCTCGGTCCGCCCATGCCATCAGATTATACGGAGGCATCCTCCGTTTTCAAGAGTCGAGGAGTTCTAAACAAGGAAATGGTCTGCGAGGCGAACAAGGCAACGCGAAAACCCCGCGCGGATTCGCTCAAGAACCGCGAGCGGCTGCTCGTGGCCGCGGCGGAGGTGTTTCGCGCCGGCGGGGCGGGGGCGAGTCTGGAGGCGGTGGCGCGCACGGCGGGCGTCGGCATCGGCACGCTCTATCGCCATTTTCCGACGCGCGAAGCCCTGTTCGAGGCGGTCTACCGCCGCGAGATCGACCAGCTCTCCCTTTTGGCCGAGACGCTGGCGAGGGACGAGGCGCCGGTGCCGGCTCTACGGCGCTGGCTTCATGCCGGGGTCGGCATGGTGGCGACCAAGCGCGGCATGCTGTCCGCGCTCGCCATCGCCATGGACGGCGCCACCGATCTCCAGGCCTATTCGCTCCAGCATCTGACGCGCGCCATCGCCCTGCTTCTGGCGCGTGCCGTCGCGTCCGGCGCGATCCGCCGGGACATCGGCCCCGAGGACCTGCTGCAGACGCTGATCGGCCTTTGCCTCATGGGCAAGCAGCCGGGCGGGGAGGCCGGCACGATCCGGCTGATCGACGTGTTCGTGGACGGGCTTCACGTGCCGGCGGAGGGCGACAGAGCTTAGGGCCGGTCGATTGCCACTTGCCGCCTACCGTCCGGCGAGGGTCCGCTCCCGGCATCTGTCTTTCCGTCTCGTCCGGCGGAAAGGGACCGGCGGACAGTGCCTGATGGAAATTGATTGACGTCTGTCAGCGCGCCTCCGATAGTCCGGTCGGGAGGAAATCATCCATGCGAAGCCCCACGTTGCACGACGTGGCGCGCAGCGCTGGTGTCAGCTATTCGACCGCCGACCGCGTTCTGAATGGGCGTGGCGGCGTGGCGGAGAAGTCTGCCCTGCGCGTCCGGCACGCCATCGAGGCGCTCGGCTATGTCCGGGACATCCATGCCGCGAATCTGTCGCGCCGGCGCAGCTATCGCTTCCGCTTCTTCCTGCC
The DNA here is from genome assembly GCF_001463785.1 of Aureimonas sp. AU40. Lineage (NCBI taxonomy): Bacteria > Pseudomonadati > Pseudomonadota > Alphaproteobacteria > Hyphomicrobiales > Aurantimonadaceae > Aureimonas > Aureimonas sp. AU40. The sequence continues at coordinate 38,720 of NZ_BBWL01000061.1, read as the reverse complement.
GCGCGGCGACCATGGCTTCTTCTCCGTGCTGCGCGAGACGCTGGAGCGCGAGGCCGGCGCCCGCGCCGCCGAGCGGCTCGACGTCACCTGCCGGGACGTGCCGGCGCTGGACGCCAAGGCGCTGGCCGAGGAGCTGAGCCGGATCGAGGCGGGGGACTGCGACTGCGCCGCCGTGGTCGGCGCCGATTCGCCCGATCTGACGGCCGCGATCGCGCGGCTTCGCTCCATCGGCGTTCCCGTGGTCACGCTGGTTTCCGACACGGCGGACGAGGTTCGCAGCCTTTATGTCGGCATCAACAACCGCATGGCCGGGCGCACCGCCGGCCGGCTGATGCGCATGGCCCACCGCGCTAGGGCGGGCCGCATCCTCATCCTTCTCGGATCGCTCGGTGCGCGGGACCATCGCGACCGGCTGGAGGGCGCGCGCGAGATCATGCAGGCGCCCGGCTCGAAGCTCGACCTCCTGCCGCCGATCGAGGTGCGTGACCGGCCCGAAACCATGCGCGAGCGCCTGGGCGAGGCGCTGCGGCGGGATTCGGGGATCACCGGCCTCTACTCGATCGGCGCCGGCAACCGCGCCCTGGTCGGCTTGTTCGAGGGGCTGGAGGGGCCGCGCCCCTTCGCCGTGCTGCACGAGCTGACGCCGCTCAGCCGCGCCGCGCTGGAGGGCGACCTGATCGACGCGGTGATCGACCAGAAGCCGGCCGAGGAGATCGCCCGCGCGCTGGACGCCATGCGCGCCATCGCGGACGGCCGGCCGCCGCCGCCGACCGACATCGTGCCCACGATCTATCTCAAGGACAATCTCCCCGGCGCCGGCCGGGGGGACAATCTGCCCGGCGCCGGCCGCCCGGCGTCCTGGGCAAGCGACTTAACGACAGGCATCACGGGGAGAACGGGATGAAGACGATCAAGGGGCCGGGGCTTTTCCTGGCGCAGTTCGCGGGCGATGCGGCGCCCTTCAACTCCTGGGACGCGATCACCAAATGGGCGGCCGACTGCGGCTATGCCGGCGTTCAGGTGCCGACCTGGGACGCAAGGCTGATCGACTTGGCGAAGGCCGCCGAAAGCCCCGACTATTGCGACGAGTTCAAGGGCGTCGCGCGCCAGAACGGCGTCGACGTCACCGAACTCTCCACCCATCTCCAGGGCCAGCTCGTCGCCGTCCACCCCGCCTATGACGAGGCTTTCGACGGTTTCGCCGCGCCCGCCGTGCGTGGCAATCCGAAGGCCCGGCAGGAATGGGCCGTCGAGCAGGTGAAGCAGGCGCTTACCGCCTCGCGCAACATGGGGATCGACGCCCACGCCACCTTCTCCGGCGCGCTCGCCTGGCCCTTCGTCTACCCTTGGCCGCAGCGCCCGGCGGGCCTCGTGGAAACCGCCTTCGACGAGCTCGCCCGCCGCTGGCGGCCGCTCCTCGACCATGCTGAGGAATGCGGCGTGGACGTCTGCTACGAGATCCACCCCGGCGAGGATCTGCACGACGGCGACAGCTACGAGATGTTCTGGGAGCGCACCGGCAGGCACGCGCGGGCCTGCATGCTTTACGACCCCTCGCACTACGTGCTGCAGTGCCTGGACTATCTCGACCATATCGACATCTACAAGGATCGTATCCGGATGTTCCACGTGAAGGACGCCGAGTTCAATCCGACCGGGAGGAAGGGCGTCTATGGCGGCTTCCAGCCCTGGATCAACCGCGCCGGCCGCTTCCGCAGCCCGGGCGACGGGCAGGTCGATTTCGGCGCGATCTTCTCCAAGATGGCAGCCAACGACTTTTCCGGCTGGGCCGTGGTGGAATGGGAATGCTGCCTGAAGCACCCCGAGGACGGCGCGCGCGAGGGCGCGGCCTTCGTGCGCGACCACATCATCCGCGTCACCGAGCGGGCCTTCGACGATTTCGCCGGCGGGGGCACGGACGAGGTCGCCAACCGTCGCATGCTGGGGATTTCGTGATGGCGCCGCGCATCAGGCTGGGAATGGTCGGCGGCGGCAAGGACGCCTTTATCGGCGCGGTCCACCGCATCGCCGCGCGCATCGACGGCGAGTTCGAACTGGTGGCGGGCGCCCTGTCCTCGACCCCCGAGCGCTCGCGCGAGAGCGGCCTGGCGCTGGGGCTCGACCCCGCGCGCTGCTATGCCGGCTTCGAGGCGATGGCCGAGGCGGAGGCCGCGCGCCCCGACGGGATCGAGGCCGTGTCGATCGTCACGCCGAACCATGTCCACGGCGCGGCGGCGGCGGCGTTTCTCAAACGCGGCATCCATGTGATCTGCGACAAGCCGCTGACCGCCACCATGGCCCAGGCGACGGAGCTGGAAGAGGCCGTGCGCGCCTCCAAAGCCCTGTTCCTCCTCACCCACAACTACACCGGCTATCCCCTGATCCGGCAGGCGCGCGAGATGGTGGCCTCGGGCGCGCTCGGCCAGCTGCGCATCGTGCAGGTCGAATACGCTCAGGACTGGCTCACCGAGGCGAGCGAGGGAACCGGCACCAACAAGCAGGCGGAATGGCGCACCGACCCCGAGCGCTCGGGCGCCGGCGGCTCGATCGGCGACATAGGCACCCATGCCCACAATCTCGCCTGCTTCGTCACTGGCCTGAAGGTCGAGCGCCTGTCGGCCGACCTGCAGAGCTTCGTGCCCGGCCGGCGCGTGGACGACAACGCCCATATCCTCCTGCGCTTCGAGGGCGGGGTGCGGGGCATGCTCTGGTGCAGCCAGGTCGCGGTCGGCTGCGAGAACGCGCTGCGGCTGCGCGTCTTTGGCGACAAGGGCGGCCTGGAATGGGCGCAGGAGGAGCCGAACCACATGTGGTTCACCCGCTTCGGCGAGCCCAAGCAGCTGCTGACCCGACGCGGCGCGGGCGCGTCGGAGGCGGCCAACGCCGTCAGCCGAACGCCGGGCGGCCATCCCGAAGGCTATCTGGAAGGCTTCGCCAACCTCTATGTCGGCGCGGCGAGCGCCATTCGCGCGGCGGGCGAAGGGCGGCGCGATCCCGTGCTGGACGTGCTTCCGGGTCTCGAAGCCGGGCTGTCCGGCATGCGCTTCATCGACGCCTGCGTGCGCTCCTCGGGCGGGGATGCGGCATGGGTCACGCTCTAGCCCCGCCGGTTCTGGAGCTGAAAGGGGTCGGCCGAAGCTTCGGGCCGATCCAGGTCCTGCACGGCGTCGATATCCAGCTTCGGCCCGGCCGGGTCCATGCGCTGATCGGCGAGAACGGCGCCGGCAAGTCCACGATGATGAAGATCCTGGCGGGCTACCAGCCCGTCTCCAGCGGCGAGGTGCGGCTGGACGGGCGGCCCGTTACCTTCGCGGGGATGGACGAGGCCGAGCGGTTGGGCATCTCGATGATCCACCAAGAGTTCAACCTCGCCGACCAGCTCACCGTCGAGCAGAACATCTTTCTCGGCCGCGAGTTGAAGCGCGGCTGGCTGCTCGATAAGCCGGCCATGCGAAAGCGCGCCCGCGAACTTCTCGACCGGCTGGAGTGCCGCGCCGGCACCGACCGCGTGGTCTCCACGCTTTCCAATTCCGACAAGCAGATGGTGGAAATCTCCAAGGCCATGCTGCGCGAGACGCGGGTTCTCGTCATGGACGAGCCGACCGCCGTGCTCACGAGAGCCGAGACGGCGATCCTCTTGCGTCAGGTGCGGGCGCTGCGCGAGGCGGGCACCGCCGTGCTCTTCACCTCGCACAAGCTGGACGAGGTGGAGGAGATCGCCGACGATCTCACCATCATGCGCGACGGGCGCGTGGTCTGGAGCGGGCCGGCCGGCGAGATGGACCAGCACGCCATGGCCAACGCCATGGTCGGGCGCGAGATGTCGGACCTCTTCCCGCCCAAGACCGGGCAGCCGGGCGAGGTGGTCCTTTCGGTGCGGGACTTCGCCGTGCCCGGCTTTTCCCACGACATCACCTTCACCCTGCGCCGGGGCGAGATTCTGGGCGTTGCCGGGCTGATCGGCTCGGGCCGCACCGAGACTTTCGAGGGGCTCTGCGGCCTTCGCCCGGCGCGCGGCGTGGTGGAGGTCTTCGGCCGCCCGGCGCGGATCGAGCAGCCCTGGGCCGCCCAGGCGCTCGGCCTCTGCTATCTCACGGAGGACCGCAAGTCGCGCGGCCTCCTTCTGCGCAAGGGCATGCGCGAGAACCTGACGCTCCAGGCCCTGTCGCGCTTCGACCGGGGGCTGATCGACACCGGGGCCGAGGAGCGGGCGCTGACGGAGGCCATCCGGGATTTCGACATTCGCGGCCATCGCGGCGCGCTGGTCGGCAATCTCTCGGGCGGCAACCAGCAGAAGCTGCTCTTCGCCAAGGTGTTGCTCGCCGAGCCGCGCATCCTCGTCATCGACGAGCCGACGCGCGGCATCGACATCGGCACCAAGCAGCAGATGTACGGCTTCATCCGCCGGCTCGCCTCGGAGGGACGGGCCATCGTGGTGATCTCGTCGGAAATGCAGGAGGTGATCGGGCTGGCGGATCGCATCCTGGTGATGCGCCACGGCCGGATCACCGGCGAACTCGGGGCGGACGCCACCGAGGACGCCATCGTCAAGCTGGCCATGGGCGTCGCGCCCCTGCGCACCGAGGGGGAGACCACCGCATGAGCGAGACCACAGCCAAGGCGCCGCGCCGCATCGCCATGAGCGTGGTCGGCCCGATCCTGGCGCTGATCCTCCTGGTGGTCGCCGGCGCCCTGATGAACCCGAACTTCCTCGCCTTCGACAATGTCACCAACGTCCTGGCGCGCTCGGCCTTCATCGGCATCATCGCGGTCGGCATGACTTTCGTCATCACCGCCGGCGGGCTCGACCTCTCGGTCGGTTCCATGGCGGCCTTCATCGCCGGGCTGATGATCCTCGTCATGAACAAGGCGCTGCCGGGGCTCGGCGTCGGCGTGCCCATCGTCCTCCTCGGCATGGGCGTGGCGCTGCTCGCGGGGCTCGTCGCCGGCCTTCTCAACGGGCTCCTCATCACCAAACTCGGCATCGAGGCCTTCATCGTCACGCTCGGCTCGATGGGCATCTATCGAAGCCTCGTCACCTGGCTCGCCAATGGCGGCACGCTGTCGCTCGACTTCAGCCTGCGCTCCTTCTACCAGCCGGTCTATTACGGCGGGGTGTTCGGCATCACCTGGCCGATCATCGTCTTCGCGGTGGTGGTGGTCGTGGGCGAGGTCGTCATGCGCTCCACCGCCTTCGGCCGGCACTGCGCGGCGATCGGCTCCAACGATCAGGTGGCCCGCTATTCCTCGGTGCGGGTGGCCCGCGTGCGGCTCGCCACCTATGCCGCGCTCGGCCTGCTCGTGGGTGTCGCCACCATCATGTACGTGCCGCGCCTCGGCTCGGCCTCGTCCGCCACCGGCCTTCTCTGGGAGCTGGAGGCGATCGCCGCCGTGATCATCGGCGGCACGGTGCTGAAGGGCGGCTTCGGCCGGGTTTGGGGCACGGTGATCGGCGTCCTGATCCTGTCGCTGATCGGCAATCTCCTCAATCTCACGGACTTCGTCTCGCCCTATCTGAACGGCGCGATCCAGGGCGCCATCATCGTTCTCGCTGTGGTGCTGCAGCGTGAAGGCAAAGCCGGCGCATAAGTCGGCATTCAACGAACGGGAGGACCAACCTTATGAAACATCTCTTGCCCGCATTGGCGCTCACCCTTGCCTTGTCCGTGCCCGCCTGGGCGCAGGACGCGGCCAAGAAGGTGGTCGGCGTCTCCATTCCCGCCGCGACCCATGGCTGGGCCGGCGGCATGAACTACTTCGCGCAGTCCGCCATCGAGCGGCTGAAGACCACCTATCCCCAGCTCGACTTCGTGCTGGCCACCGCCTCCGACCCCGCCAAGCAGGTCAACGACATCGAGGACATGCTCGCCACGCGCAAGATCAACGCGCTGGTGGTGCTGCCCTTCGAGTCCGAGCCGCTGACCGGCCCGGTGCAGAACGTCAAGGCGTCCGGCGCCTGGGTGACGGTGGTGGATCGCGGCCTGTCGGTGGAGGGGATCGAGAACCTCTATGTCGCCGGCGACAATCCCGGCTTTGGCCGCGTCTCCGGAGAATACATGGCCTCGAAACTGCCGAGCGGCGGCAAGGTCGTCGTCCTGCGCGGCATTCCGACCACGATCGACAACGAGCGCGTGGCCGGCTTCCAGAAGGCCGTCGAGGGCAAGAACATCGAAATCCTCGGCATGGAGCATGGCAACTGGAACCGCGACACCGCCTTCACGGTGATGCAGGACTTCCTGTCGAAATATCCCAAGATCGACGCGGTCTGGGCGTCGGACGACGACATGGCCGTCGGCGTCCTGGCCGCGATCGAGGCGGCCGGGCGCAAGGACGTGCAGTTCGTGCTGGGCGGCGCCGGCATGAAGGAGATGATCAAGCGCGCCATGGACGGTGACAAGATGGTCCCGGCCAACGTGACCTACCCGCCCTCGATGATCGCGACCGCGATCGAGGTCACGGCGGTCGGCCTCGTCTCGCCCACGCCCGTGTCCGGCAAGTTCATCATCGGCTCGACCCTCGTCACCTCCGAGAACGCCAAGGACTTCTACTTCCCCGACAGCCCGTTCTGACCGGGTCCTGAAACGCGTTCATGGCCGGGTTCGCCCGGCCATGGGCTTCATTCGGTGGCCCGGCCATCGCTCCGTGGTGAGGCGGCCTTGCCAGAGCCAAGCGAAACGGGCCTCTTCGCGCTGCAGGCGCCCGCAAGAGCGCCACTGATCTCCCGGCGGCCGAGCCGCACCCTTTCGCGTTCGCAAGAAGACGAATGTCCGACACGCCGCCTCTCCCACGCCCGCCCGTACCCCATCTCCTGATCCACACGGACGGCTCCTGCGCCGGCAATCTCGGCCCCGGCGGTTGGGCCGCCGTGGTGCGCGTGAGCGACGAGAGCGGCGCCCTTGCCGAGCCCGTAATCCTCACCGGCCACGCGCCGCGCACCACCAACAACCGCATGGAGATGACGGCCGCGATCGAGGCGCTGCGGGCCTTTCCGGACGGGGAGGCGACGATCGTCAGCGACAGCCAGTATCTGATCAAGGGCATCACCGAATGGGTGCGCCCCTGGAAGTCCCGCAACTGGAAGAACGCCGCCGGCGCCAAGGTGAAGAACCGCGACCTCTGGCAAGAACTGGACGCCCTGACCGCCGGCCGAACCATCGCCTGGACCTGGATCAAGGGCCACGCGGGGCATGAAGGCAACGAAGAGGCGGATCGGCTGGCGAGCGCGGCGGGGAAACGAGCGGAATAGGTCAGGCTGTGAGCCGGGGCTTCCGAAAGCCTTGAGCGCCCATTCTCGCACCGATGACAAGCGCCGATCGTCGAGGTGACGCGCTCCGGCCTTCTCGTTGGAAGTGTCGCGCGGCAGGCAGGGGAATGGTCCTGCACGCGAGCCCGGGCCCGGCGCCACCGGGATGATGGAGTTAGAATCCGCTGATGAGCTCGACCTTCGAACCGTCGGAAAAGCGCGAGAAGCGGAAGGCGTGGGGATCGACCAGGGGCGGGCGATCCGTGACGATGTCGGCCATCAGGCGCCCGGCGGCCGGGCCGATGCCGAAGCCATGGCCGGAAAAGCCGGTGGCGATGTGGAAGCCGGGAATGGCATCGACGGGCGAGATCACCGGCACGGCGTCGGGCGTCACGTCGATATAGCCGCCCCAGCTCTGCGCGATCTCGGCCTTCTCGAACACGGGGAAGTTCTCGCGCAGCGCCTTGAAGGCGCCGTTGGCGATGGACTTTACGGGCTTGGGGTCGAGAACGCGGTTGTACTCGAAGGGCGAGGCCTCATCGAGCGCCCAGTGCCGGCCCATGCGCATCTCGTCGCTGAAACGGCCGCCGACGCGAAAGCGCAGCGAGCGCCATTCGGCGCGCAGCGCGGGCAGGAAGTCGCGCGCATGGCGGAACGTATCCGGCACGATGTCCACCACGTTCTCGTGGCCGGAGGCGACGGTGTAGCCGCCGTCTCGGCGCTTGCGGATGGCGAAGTCCTTCGCCCAGATCGCCTGGTCGGGTCCGCCTTCCAGCGGCTTGGTGCGCAGAACGCTGTTGAGCACCTTCAACTGCGGCAGGTCGATGCCGAAGCGGTTCGAGAAAAGGCTGGACCAAGCGCCGCCCGCCAGCACGACCTGCGAGCAGGCGATCGAGCCGCGCTCGGTGACGACGCCGGAAACACGCCCGCCCATGGTCTCGATGCCACGCACGGCGCATTCGGTCAGGACATGCGCGCCGCGCTCGCGCGCGGCTTCCGCGATGGCAGGCGCGGCCTTCTGCGGCTCGGCGCGGCCGTCGGTCGGCGTGTAGAGTCCGCCCTTCACGGTCATCCGCGAGTTGGGAAGCAGGTCATCCAACTCGCTCGCCGAGAGCATGCGATGCTCGATCTGGTAGGGCTCCAGATTGCGGCCCCAGCGCTCGTGCTCGGCCATCGACTGGTCGTCGGCGCAGGTGAAGACGATGCCGGCGCGGGTGTAGCCGGTCGGGCGGCCGATGCGCTCGTCCAGCCCCTGCCAGATGCGAAGGGCTTCGGCCATGAGCGGCACCTCGCGCGGGTCGCGGCGCGAGATGCGCACCCAGCCCCAGTTGCGGCTGGACTGCTCGTGGCCGATGCCGCCCTTCTCGCACAGCGCGACGGAGACGCCGCGCTCGGCCAGTTCCAGCGCCGTGGAGGCGCCGATGATGCCCCCGCCGATGACCACCACATCCACCTTCTCGGGGAGGTCGGCATCGCCGTGGAACGGATCGACATAGGGACCGGGCATATCAGAAGCTCTCCTCGAGCTGGCACTTCACGGCGAATTCGGCGACGCTGGCGGTGTTGGACAGGTTGACGAGCATGGAGACGATGGCGGCGAGTTCCGAAGCACTCGTCATGGCCGCCGGCTCGCGATCGGTGATCGTGGCGGCCGTGTCGGTGGCGACGAAGCTGGGGCAGACGGCGGTGGCGCGAATGCCCCGATCGAACCCGGACTGGCGAATGTCGTGCGCCAGCGCCACGCCGGCGAACTTGGTCATGGCGTAGAGGCTGGAGGCGGGCGACTTCACCCGCTGGCCCGACAGCGAGGCAAGCACGATCACCCGGCCCTGGCCGCCGGCGGCCAAGGCCTCGAAAGCCGCCTTGGCGAGGCGGCGCGGGGCCTTGACGTTGACCCCCAGCATCGCGTCAAGCTCTTCGTTCTCGGCGTCGATCACGCTTTTGGGGATCATAAGCCCGGCATTGGCGACGATGGCGTCAACGCGGCCGAACCGACTGAGCGCCGCCGACACCCACTCCGCCTCGCCGTCCGCCGCCGCCTCGTGGCGCTGGAGAGGGGTGCGTTCGGGGTCGGCAAAACCGGGCAGCGCCGGCTCGCGCATGCCGAGCGAGAGATGCCAGCCCTCGCTCGCCAGCCGTTCGGCAACGGCAAGGCCGATGTCGCGCGAGGCGCCGGAGATCAGCGCGACGCGGGCCGGGGCGTCGGCGGGGCGCGGGCTCACGCGCTGGCCCCCTTGTTGGCGACGATGCGCCAGTAGATCCGCCGCAGCTGGTTGACCAACTCGGCATAGTCCGCGTTGTCGGTGCCGGCGAAAAACTCGCGCGAGTCCTTCACGATGGCGCGCACCTGAAGGGCGAGCGCCTCGCCCTTTGGCGTCAGGAACGGTTCCTGCGCCCTGGAATCGTCGCCCGCCACCTCGCGCCTGAGAGGCCCGTGGCCTTCCATGTCGTCGAGGACGCAGCCCATGGCCGAGCGGTCCTTGAAGATGATCTCTGCGATCAGGGAGGGGCGGATGCCGGGATGATTGCCGACCAGAAAGAGGGTGGTGATCTTGCGGGTGCCGCGCGCGACGTCGAGACATTCCAGCCACCGATCGAAATCGCGCGTCACCGCGATGTCGATGCTGCGGATGGGCTTCCGACATCTTCAACCGCTTATCATACGTCGCTTTTTCGTATGCTGAGACGAGGTCCGACAGCAGGATCGGCGGCTCCTCCGCCGTTCCCATCAGGGCCGAGAACCGCTGCTGATCGTCAACCGTCCCCGTCTTCGTGGTCGGCTTGCCTTCCAGGCTGGAAGCGATCCTTTCCAGGCGAGCGATCCGCTCTTCGCGAGATCGCTCCATGAGATCCTTAGCCGGGGCCAAGGTGAAGCTTTCGAGGCGCGCGTGGGCGACGATCGCCCGATCGCGCTCCTGAGCGTCGGGCCCTGCGCTGTGGAGGAGCGAACGCCAATGGTCCTCGACGATGCGGTGCAAACGCTCGCGCGCGGCGACGGCTTCGCCGAAATCGGAGGTCTCGCAACTGAACCGGACCTTCGAGCGGGGATCGAGATCCTTGTCGCGGTCGGGGACGCGGCGCTCGTAGTACCAGATGCCCTCGCGCAGGGTCAGCCATTTGAGCTTTGGTTTCGCGGCCATGTTTGCGCGAATGTCTCCCGGTTTGTTCCCCGGAAAGCCCGAGATAACGGGACCGGCCTAGCGCGGATGTCGATTTTCTGGGGAAGTGCTTGCCACACAGTCGGTTGGGAATAAAGTTCTGTTTGGTCATGGCGGAGGGAGGAGGCGCAAGCGAACCTTTCTCCGAAGCCGGGTTCGCTGTTCATAGGGAATATACAGGGATAACCAGACATCAAGCAGAGTTCTGAACAAGGGGGCGGTTTCCGACTGCCAGTGTTTCCAAGGCTCAGCCCTCATATTCCCTAAGACAGCAACAGGGAAACTTGGACTTGTAACAGGCAGGACGCGGATAGGCTCATGCCCGCCTTCTTGACCCGGACGGCGTCGAGCGGCAGGGCGAGGCGATCCCGCAGGCGCGCGGCCGCATCTATAAGGAAAGCTACGCCGATCGCATCGAGCCGTTCGCTGATGTTGCGGCCCTGTTCCGCCGGGCCCGACATCACGGCTGGACGATCGTCCTCGCGACCTCCCGTCCCAACGAGGAAATCGAGCCGCACCTGGATCGGCTCGGAGTGCGCGACCTCGTCGACGCGGTGAAGGCGGCGGACGACGCCGAGCGCTCTAAACCGCTCTTCTTTATTTGGCATGTCGAGGTCAAGCGCTCCTGAACTTATGTCTCACCTTGACTGACGTGTGATCCCTTGCGGATCGCGCTTTTCTTCGGGCTCGACCCGGCCCGCCCCTCCCATGATGGGATCGGATAGAGCGAGGCGGCTCGATCTGTTGCGCTTGCCTGTCGTGCCATTGGCATGCTCGGCTCAAGAGTCGGTGCGAGCTTGCCTCGTTTCCCGTCCCGCAAGGGACACGTTTCCGCGGGTGCGGATGCTCGGCTGGTGTTTCCGTTCCCGAAGGCGTTCTTTTTTCAGGGCCTGCTCACGCCGTTGCCCGGGTCCATCGGAACTCGCTTCCCTCGACCCAGATGCTGTGAAAGATGACGGATAGTCGCCGGGACAACGCGACGAGGGCTCGTTTCATGCCGCGCCGTCTAGCCGGATTCACAGCTCGGGCCTTCAGCCAGGACCATGCCCGAACACGGGTCAGAAGCACGGTGGCCGCCTCGAACTGAAAGCCGCGCGCTCCGTTGCAGACGCTCCCTGCCGGTGGGAGCCTTCGCGGCATCGGCATGAGGTCAGTGAGGGTTTTGGGTAAGAGTTTGGCGTTCAAGGGCCGGCACTTTTGCTCCTGACATCATTCTGCTTTGCATGCGGCGGTACTGCCGCTATGCGCTGAGCTGTCGTGACCTCGGGAAAATAAGGGTTGAGTGTGGCCTGTCGGTGGACCACAGGCGGATAGGCTGCTTTAGGCGTCCTGTATGAGCTGCTTACGCAGGAAAAACCGTCGCTGACCGATTGGATGGTCCTCGATCGTGCCGAACACTTCGAAGCCACGTTTCCGGTAGAAGCCGAGTGCCTGGAACTCGTATGTATCGAGCCAAACGCCGATGCAGCCGCTCGCTCGTGCGATATGCTCCGCCTTGTCCATAAGGTCTGTTCCATGCCCTTGCGAACGTTGGTCTGAAGGTACGGCAAGAAGTTCCACGAAGAGCCAGTCGTAGGTAATCTTGCCGTACAGACCGCCGACTGTTGCTCCGCTCTCGTCGGTCAGGAGCAAGGCGACCGGACGATAACCGGAAGGACCCGCCATCTTTTGGTTGTGCTGGACCAAGACGTCCAAGATCGCCTGCTCATGCACCTGAGTCGGAGTATCGGGTATGGTTATCCTGAGTGTCATGTCGCACCGTGGGGTTGAGGAAAGCGAACGACGTGCTGTATCGGGCTTCGATCCTGGTGCTGGCAAGGTCTTGGAAGGGTCGTCTGCGGATGAAGCGTTCTCGGACCGCAGCTTCTCTCGTCGGAGACCGGCTCGAGACCGGGCGATGTGGGTGGACGCCAACACAAGTGGCGAGCCGTCGCCGCCAGTGTTCCTACTCGAGACCCGTTCGGGAGCTGAATGTCTGCGCCTGCATCACCACCAGACCGCCGAAGATCAGAAGGAGTCCCGCCAGGCGTTGAAGCGTCATCGTCCGTTGGGGAAAGCTGATCAGGCCCCCATGGTCAATCGCGACGGACGCGATCATCTGGCCGGCGATCACCGCCGTCACGAACCCGGCCGCGCCGAGCCGGGGCGCCACCAGTATAGCCCCGGTCACGTAGAACGCTCCGACGACGCCCCCGATCCAGATCCACCGCGGCGCGTGCGATAGGTTCGACAGGGTCGGCAGCTCGACTCTCGCGATGAGGAGGAGCGGCAGAACGCACGCCATGCTGATGGCGAGCGACATCAAGGTCGCCCAGAGAGGGTGCCCGAGGGTCCTGCCCAGGGCCGCGTTCGCGCCGGCCTGAAACGGCACGGCCGCGCCGGTCACGATGGCGCAAAGGATCAGGAAAAGAGAATGGGCTTGCATGATGAACCTCCATGTCGTCTCGCTATGCGATCAGGCGGACGGATGGAAATTCGATCTTGGCAGCTTTGGTATGAGCGATGTGAATAGTCTGCGTGGGATCGACCTGAACCTCCTCGTCGTGCTCCAGGCCCTCCTGACGGAGCAGCACGTTTCGCGTGCGGCTGCCCGACTCAATATGAGCCAGCCGGCTGTCAGCCACGCCCTCGGCCGCCTGCGGGAGTTGTTCGAGGACCCCCTCCTGATACGGCAGGGACGCAGGCTCACGCTGTCCGCCAAGGCTAGGCAACTTGGCCCGCCGCTGGCACAGGCGATCCGACACATCGCCGACGTGGTGGGGCCGGGAACGTTCGATCCGGCGAGCGAGCGCATGACCTTTCGGTTGGCGATGTCGGACTACGGATCGTCCGTCGTCCTGCCGTCCCTGATGCGGGCCATGCGCCGTTTTGCTCCCAACGTCTCCCTGAGCGTCACGCAAGCCGGCCGGGAGGCCATGCTGCGTCAGGTTCTGGAGGGCGAGATCGATCTGGCCTTCGGCGTTTTCCCGAGTCAGCCCGATCGGATCGAGCACGAGGAGCTGTTCACGGAATCCTTCCTTTGCCTGTCGGACGCGGGACATGCGCCGGCAGCGGCCATCTGGGATCTCGACGCCTATCTCGCCCGGCCGCATATTCTCGTTGCGACCTCGGGAGAGGGGACGACGGAGATCGACGCGGCACTGCTGTCAATCGGGGTCACTCGTGACATCGCGATGGTTCTGCCGCACTGGAGTGCCGCACCTCGTCTCGTGCACGGCACCGACCTCCTTCTGACGATCGCCAGCCGGGCGCTCGGGACCTTTGAGAACTTGTCGGGAATCACGGTTTTCGAACCGCCGTTTCCGATCGCAACTTTCTCCTTCAAGCAGGTCTGGCACGAGCGCAAGAACGCGGATCAGGCGCATCGCTGGATGCGAAACCTCGTGCAAGAGTGCTGTTAAGCTCGCGGCGTAGTCGACATGCACCAACAGCGATCGTGCACCGCTCGAGGCTCACAGATGGAGCCTTGGCGAATGGGCCGAGCACATAGCAAAATCGCTCTTTGACGTGCCGTCGACCGCACCGGGGGGTACTGAACGTCCGAACGTCAGCAGCACGAAGGTGCGTCGGCTTGACGCGTGCTGCCGCAGAATCTGTGAGAGACAGTTCTCGAAAAGAGCGCCTCCTATCTCTTGCGCGATGAACGCCGAGCGCGCAGCAAGTCCAGCGCGTCCGCGTTCGCGCGTCCCCAGTCGTAGAGAAGCTCGACGGGCTCGACGAATCGCAGCCCGAGATCGGTCAGGCGGTATTCAACGGCGGGTGGGATCGTGCCTTCCACATGCCGCGTGACGAGTCCGCTCTCCTCCATCTCACGCAGCGTCTGCGTCAGCATCTTCTTGGAGATGCCCGGCAGGCTGCGCAGGAGGACGCCCGTTCGCGCCGACCCGCCATGGCGTGCGTGAAGCGTATGCAGGACCATGCTCGTCCACTTCGTGGCGAAGAGTTCGAGCACGCGGCGCGGCGCGCAGTCCTCGCGCCAAGCCTCGTCGGGCGTTCCGGGTCGCATGGGTGGGTACCTCTTGGTGCCTATGTCCCCAAATGGTGCCGTCTGGACGCATCTCGCAAGCCCTCCTAGCTCTTGGTCCCATGAGAAGGACAACGGCATGACACGAACGGCATTGGTTGTGGGTGCGAGCGGCATCGTCGGTAGCGCAACGGCGGCGCTTCTTCTGGAGAAGGATTGGACGGTTCACGGGCTCGCCCGCCGCCCCGTCGAACAGGCAGGTGTTCTGCCCGTGGCAGCCGACCTTCAGGACGCTGCGGCCACAGCGGTCGCGCTGAAGGATCTGAAGCCGGACGCGGTCTTCATCACGACATGGCTGCGCCAGGACACCGAGGCTGAGAACATCCGCGTCAATTCGGCTATGGTGCGCAATCTCCTCGACGGACTACGGCCGGCCGGATCGGTGCGCCATGTTGCCCTGGTCACGGGCCTCAAGCACTATCTCGGACCCTTCGAGGCATATGGAAAAGGTGCCTTGCCCCAGACTCCGTTCCGGGAGTCTCAGGGCCGACTGGACGTGCCGAACTTTTACTACGCGCAGGAAGACGAGGTTTTCGCCGCCGCCAAGCGCGATGGCTTCACCTGGAGCGTCCACCGTCCCCACACGGTGATCGGCAAGGCCGTTGGCAACGCGATGAACATGGGCACGACGCTGGCTGTCTATGCCACCCTCTGCCGTGAACGCGGCCGACCTTTCCGCTTCCCGGGCTCGGCCGCGCAGTGGAATGGGCTCACCGACATGACCGACGCCCGCCAACTCGCCCGGCAGCTTCTTTGGGCCGCCGCGACGCCGGAAGCGGCGAACGAGGACTTCAACATCGTCAACGGCGACGTCTTCCGCTGGAGCTGGATGTGGGGCCGCATCGCCGATTGGTTCGGGCTTCAGGCCGCCCCCTTCGACGGGACGCTGCGCCCGCTGGAGGATCAGATGAGGGACGATGCGCCGGTGTGGCAACAAATCGCCGAGCGGGAGGGGCTCACCGAACGCAACCTCTCGCGCCTTGCCTCCCCTTGGCACACGGACGCAGATCTCGGTCGACCGATCGAGGTGGTGACGGACATGGGCAAGAGCCGACGGCTCGGTTTCCTCGACTACCAGGCTACGGACGATGCCTTCATCGACCTCTTCGAGCGCTTACGTGCCGATCGGTTGATCCCGTGAAGAGACGCGAGAAAGCGCTGCATTTAGAACGCACCGCATGATGGTTGAGCACGTCGTCACGTTCTCTGCACCAGACATGAGATCGGCTATGCTGACGTGCTCGATCTGCGAGGGCATTACGCCGACGCTTGCCGAAATATGCGCGATCTGGTGCTCGATCGTGATGGGCGTCTCGACCGCCTGAATGATCCTTTGCCCGATCGATCTACCCTCCAGAGGGTCTGCGCTACCAGGGAGAAGGACGGCGAACTCGTCGCCGCCCAACCGGGCGATAAGATGGCTCGGATCGACGAGGGCCCGCACGCGCTCGGCAGCCACGCGCAGAACCTCATCGCCGCCCGAATGCCCGTGCCGCGTCGTTGACGCTCTTGAAGCCATCCAGATCGAAGACGAGAAGCGAGAAGTGCAAGCCGCCCGCCTGGTTCTGTTCGACTAGTTCGGCGAGCGTGTCGTGAAAGCGGGGACGGTTGGCAAGGCCAGGCAACGCATCGGCGAAAGCAAGCGATCGAATACGTGCCTCTCTGCGCAGACGCTCGCTCTGATCGCGAAAGGCGATGACGGTTCGCAGCCGTCCCGCCAGCCGCACGTCGCTGCGCAGCACGCGAACGGGTACGAGATCGCCGAACACCGAGACGAGATCGGCATCCACTTCCTCGCGCTGAGAGAGGCTCAGGCAGTCGAACTTGGGCGACGACATAGGCATCGATGCCGTAGGTAGCCCAAACAACCAAGCCAGCGAGAATGTCGCCAGCGACTTGTGCCAGGACAGAGATCGGCACCTTCGGCCAAGGGAACTTGCCGGCGACGGCCAGCCCAATGGTCACGGCGGGGTTCACGTGGGCGCCGCTGATATGCCAAAGAGCACCGACTATGGCGATCAGCGCCAAGCCGAACGACAGGGCAATGGATAGGGGTCCGTAGGCCGGAGCGGCGGTGTTGTCGCCCTGGGTGTCCGCTGTCGCGACGGCTGTGCCAACAAGCACGAGGATGAACGTGCCGACGAACTCGGCCAGGGCGCGGACATCAGCGGCACCGGAGCCAGGAACGGCAGCGGGTCCCGTTCTGTCGGCGTCACCACTTCGCCATTTCGTCGTCGTTCGGCATTCGCCCATGCGGTGTCATCCGGTCTACGACACCCGGCAGGACCCTGGACAGTTCTGTCAGGAGATCGCCTCGCTCCATTCCCGTCTGCCGGGAAAGGTCGTCGACCGTTCCATGACCGATGGCCTCGCCGAGCTGGTTTGGTGAGATCTCATGGTTCTGGTCCGGCCCCATCCACGACTGAAGAATGTCGCCGTGCCCTGCACGTTGGAAGCTTTGGACGAGGCTGCCAAGGCCGCCCATGCCGCCGCCCGGCATCGACATGGACCCGGGGTTTCCGCCTCCGGTCAAGCCGCCGAGCAGATCGCCGAGGCCTCCGGTTCCCCCGGCACCCTGGCGACCCATGGCCCCGGACAGCGCCCCGGACGAGAGAAGTGCCATCAGCGCCGTCATCAGCGGCGACGAGCCGCCCTGTTGCTGGCCTGCGCGTGAGCCCAGGGCTCCGCTCAACACCTGATCGAGAAGTCCCATGGCGATGTTCCTTGAAAGAGGGCAAAACGGGCAGGGTCGGCGCGTGCGCCGACCCTGTTCGAAATAGGTCTTAAACGCCGCGGCGGGCCCGCTCTTCGGCGGTCAGGCCTTCGTCCGTCCGTAACTTGCCCGTGCGCTCATCCTGGATGTCGACCTCGGTGCGGCGAACCGTGTCGGACACCGTTTCCGTACGGTCGGACACATGCTTGGCGAGATCGATCTCCTCGACGACGCGAGCGGTCTTCGAGACCACAGCCTCCTCGGCGGTCTCCTCCAACTCGATCGTCTGGTCCTTGAATGCATCGTCGAAGCTGGCGACGGGACGATCGACGACGCGGCGCTGGATGTCGATACGCTCGCTGCGCAGGTTCACGTCCTGACTGACCGCTTCCTCCACGACATAGGAGCGGACACGCACCCGGCCGTGGCTGACGTCGCGCTTGCCCACCTTCAGGTTCTCTTCCATGACCTCGATGGTGCCGTCGCGGTCGGCGGCGGTGCCGAGATGGGCCGAACGACGCGCGGCACTGTCCTCGGTGCGCGCGGAGCTTTCCGTCGAGCCGGCGCTGCCGACCGCCATGGCGGACTCCGTACGGACCGGTGCGACGTAGCCCGTCTCAGTGCCGGACCAGCCCTCGGACTTCCAGCTCGCCTCGCGCTTGTCCATGTCGACCGTGCCCTCGTCGTCAAGGATATCGAGGATCGCGTCGCGGTTACCGACGGTGGTCGGTACCGAGACGAGGTAACCGCCCCGGCGCAGGCCCTCCGCATAGGAGTGGCGGTCCTCGTCGGGCATGAAGAAGTCGCCCAGGGACTCGAAGAAACTGCGTTCGTGGATCGGCGCTGTGGTCGCAGGGGAGGTGCTGGTCTCGGCGCCGTCCACGATCTTGATCGCGCTGCGGGATACGCCTGCCGCGACGATCCGCTCGATCGCCGCATCGGCGTCGCTTCGGCTGTCGAAGAAGGCGGTGACGGTCTGGCTGAAAGTCATGCCTTCGCTGGCGGAAATGTTGGACATGGGTTCATTCCTCATTGGGCTGGGTGATGGCTGGACTGCCGACGGGGAGCCGCTCGATGACGGCCCGCTGCCTTCGAACCGACACGGGCAGCCGAACGCTCTCGCTCGTCGTCTCGTGGCGGATGTGGAGTTCCTCGACGAGGCGGATGCGTCGTTCGACGACGAGCACCTCCTCGAACACCGGGACGATTGTGACATTGCCCTCGACGCGCGTTTGCGGGATCGTCTCGACGATGCGGTCGATGGCGACCCGTTCGACCACGGCCTTCGTGCCCGACAGGTCCGCTGCGACCTCCTCGTCGAAGGACTCGGTCACGGTCCGGACCGACAGCGACCCTGTGGTCACGACCCGTTTGGAAACCACGGCGAACTCTTCCAAGAGTTCGATCGTGTCGGTCGCCCTAACGACCTCCGTCTCGCAGACCGGGTCTTGGTCGATCATGGCTCGGCTCCGATGGGCAACGTGGATCGCTCAAGGCTGGCGGTTGCTGACCACCAGCCTCGTGACGTCGATTGTCAGACGCGGCGACGCGTCGGGACGATGCGGTCGGCGGTGGCGGCATGGACGGATCCCGTCGTATCGCGGACGGAACTGGCGTGGTCGGTCATGGCAGTGACTTTCGGATTTCGGGACAGCGGGCCGACACATCCGAGCGCCGGCGTTCCGTTCAGGAGTGCGGCCCGGGTCCCTGCGAGACACGGGCGGATGATGTCAGACTGGCTTGTCGGGATCGGGGATGGGGGCGTGGGCGGGACCGGGAGTGCCTGTCTGGCCCGACTTCTCGCGAGCGCCCTCGTCCTCGATCTGCTTGTCGCCGATCAGCTTCCCGATCAGTTCCTTCACCGATCCGGCGACCTGTCTCCTGCGGCTCGGGTCGCGGTCCTTGCCCATATCCGTTCCTTCCCCGTTTCGGGTGAGGTCCGGTGGAGCCCGAGAGTTCGAGTGCCTGCGGATAAGAAACTATCTGGTGCGGCCGTGCCCGATCACACAGACGTGGATGAACCAGTTGACCTGGTTACTTCTGTCTTTTCTTGCCTTGTTTGGACGCGGTTCTTCCCGTCAGGCCGCGTTCACGGGCCCAAACTACCGCCGCACTCCGCCTGGCGACGCGAATCTTCCGGTAGAGCGAGCCGAGATGGTTGCGGACGGTGTGCCGCGACAGGTTGAGCGTCGAGGAGATTTCCGCGTCGGTCATGCCTTCGCAAACGAGTTCGAGAACCTCGCGTTCGCGACCGGACAAGGCCTCGAGCCCGGCCCCGGTTTCCAGCCCCTTCGAGCCGTGGCGGGCGATGGCCAAGCGTTCGACGATCTTTTGGCTGAACCACGTCGCGTCCGTCATCACCGCGTCGATGGCCTCGACCAGCTCGACCTCGGTGCGCTTGAGATCGGTGACGTCGGAGATGACGGACAGCACGCAAGGGACGTCGTCGATCTCGATGCGTTCCGCCGACAAGAGGCAGTCCGCCTGCGATCCGTCGGCTCTCCTGAGTTCCAGCGCGAAGGAGCGCACCGATCCGACGTCCGTCATCGCGGCCTCGAACGCGCTGCGTGCCGCAGGGTCCGTCCAGAGCTTCAGGTCGGGCGCCGAGCGGCCGATCACGCTTTCCGAACCGTATCCGGTCAGGTCCTCGAAGGCGGCGTTGACCTCGACATAGCGAAAGCCGTCGAGGCGACTGATGGCCGACGCCACCGGCGACAGCTTGAACGCCTTGGAGAACCTCTCCTCGCTTTGGCGCAGCGACTTCTCCGCCCGCCGCCTCGGTTCGAGATCGGCGAACGTGAACAGCATGCAGGGCTCGTCGTTGAGTTCGATCCGCTGCCCGGCGACGATCACGCATTTGGTCGACCCATCCGGAAGCGTCAGGTCGGCCTCGTTCTGCGAGATGGTACGACCTTCATGGAGGCGCTCCAGCGCCTCGTCGCGTCCCCGCGATCCCGCTAGGACATCGAACTCGGTCGCGGTGCGTCCGATCACGTCGTCCTTGGAGAAGCCCGTCATGTCGAGAAAGCCCCGGTTGACCCGGACATGGCGCTGGTCAGCGATACGACAGATCATGGCGGGCGCGGGATTGGCGTTGAAGGCGCTCTCGAACCGGTCTTCCGCGTCGTAACGCGCGGTCTCGTCCTCTACGATCAGGACGACGAAGTCGGGTTCGCCGTCATCCTTGGTGATGACCTGGAAGCGCAACGCGTGGACGCGGGACTGGTCTGGCGTTCCGTCAACCCGGACTTCCACGACAATGGGTTCCGACTGCTCGCCAGCAAGAACACCCTCGATCGACAGCCCTGTTCCTCGCACGGGATGCTTGTTGCGATAGGTCAGCCGGAAGCGCTTGCGATAATCGTCGACGTCGCAACCGAGATCCTCGATGCGCTCGGCGCCGTGCATCGTCAGGGCGGCGTCGTTGGCCCAAAGCACACGCTGGTCCAAGCCCAAAAGGATGACCCCGTCACGCAGCCCCGAGATCAACTGGTGAAGTTGGCGGCGGTCGGGATCCGTCTCCGTCTTGGGGTTCGCCATGACATCTCATCCTTGCTCCGGCTCTCGAATGCCGGGAAGCTCGATCCGGACCGGCATCGCCATGCCTGTTTACCTGAACGAAGATCGACCCCTTTGGGGACAGAAGCCATGTCGCTTTTGTGCCGTGGTCAGGTTGCTTGCGGAACGGCAGCTTTTCGCCAGGACCTGTCGCATAGTCCCTCAGCCACATGCGTGAGGGAGCAGGGGAGAGGAAGGCGAGGATGGAACTGGCGGTTTGATCGTAGCGTGTGGCGATGCGGCGAGCCTGCTTCAGACGGTTGAACATGCGCTCGATGCGATTGCGGTTCCGGTATTGCTTGAAGTCGCAAGCTGCGGGCGCCCGGCGGTTGGCCTTGGATGGGATCATCGGCAGGACGCCCTTCAGAAGCAGCGACTGGCGCACCTCGTCCCCCTCATAGCCCTTGTCGGCCGGCATGAGACGCGGCTTGCCGACTGGCAGGACGAGAAGAACGGGAACGGCTTTGTAGTCGGACACCTCGCCGCCGGTCAGGACGAAGCCGAGAGGGCGTTCGTGACCGTCGGCGCCGGCATGGATCTTCGACGTAAAGCCGCCGCGGCTTCGACCAAAGCCTCGGCGTGAGGTCCCCCTTTAGCGCCCGCCGCCTGCGAATGGCCGCGAACCATGGTGGAGTCGATCATGTGCCGCCAGTCGTCGGTCAGCCCGAGCTCGACCAGCGTCTCCAAGAGCGCATCCCAAACGCCTTGTTCGGCCCAGCGGCGAAAGCGGACCTAGACAGAGTTCCACTTGCCGTAGCGCTCGTGCATGTCGCGCCATGAGCATCCGGCCCGCAGAACAAACAGCATGCCGTCGAGGAACCGCCGATTGTCGTGCGCCGGGCGAGCCATGCGACCTCGCTCCTCGGCAAAAGCGCGCCGATCACCGACCACTCCTCGTCCGTCAGATCGCCTCGCGCCAACGCTGCCTCCAAAAGGCAGCGTTGAATCAGACCTCAGCCAATCCGTGAACCCACTATGTCAACAGCGCCTAGGAGTCCATGTTGCAGACTCGTGAGCAAATCTCGGCAACTTGGCTGCAAAAGTCGGTATGCCCATCACGGTTATAGGTCGCGAAGTATTCCAGGCGTGGCAGGGCCGTGTCGCACTCGATCACGACAAGCCGCTCATCGTCCAAAAAGTTGCGGAAGAACGCCTTTGGCAGAAGAGTCACCCCCATGCCGTGCGCGGCAAGATGGGCGAGCGCTGCCATGTTGTTGCACGAGATCCGACGCACGAACACGAGATCGGGATCGTCGAGCACGAGGCTGAGAGCGGGGTGCATGATCGACGCACTGTTCTGCGCAAGCAGTGGTAGCGCGGCCAGTTCCCCTTTGCTCAGTGACCGGCGCCCGTTCAGTATTTTGGGAGACGCCATCCAAACCAGTTCGAGATAGCCAAGCTCCGTTGCTGCGAAGCGGGGATTTCGAATGGTCGAGGGACACACCACGAAGTCCAGGCGACGATCCGAAAGACGCGTCAGGAGGGTCGCAGACAGATCGATCTCCGGCTCGATCGTCACCTGTGGGTAGACCTTCTCAAGCCACTCAAGAAGAAGCGGCATCCAAGACAGCGCGATGAGATCCGTCACGCCGAGGCGAAACCTGAAGGATGGGATCGTCCCAGGTCGCGCCAGCGCCGCAAGCCGAGCATGCAGGTGCAGCATCTCCTCCGCGATCTCGCGCACCTCCTCGCCGCGCGCCGTCAGGACAGGTCGACGTCCGGTACGATGCAGCAGCTCGTCGGCAAAGCCCGCTTCGAGCTCCGCGACACGCTTGGAGACAGTGGATTGCGCGAGGTGGAGGCGATCGGCCGCCGCTTCGAATGTTCCCAGGCGTCCAACCCAGATGAAGGCTTCGAGCTGTTTCAACGTCGCCACGACGAGATATTCCATTTCTCGATCACACAACGCGCATTAATATCGCTTTTCTTACAGTCCCGCTTCCCCAAAGATCGCCAAATGGCATTTTGCCGGCTTGGGGAGAAAGTGGCCGTGACAATCCAGGAGAATGCATGCGCAGAACCCGTCGAGGCCGCTTTGCTCGCCGCATATCGTGGATTGGCCACCTCGCTCGTCAGTGACAATCTCGATCGGATGCCCGGTGCGGTTGGCCTCAGGCCGCTGCATTCCGGCGGACCGCTCCTGGGTACCGCGCTGACGGTGAGGACGCGGCGCGGCGACAACCTCGCGATCCACGCCGGCCTGGCGCTCGCGCGGCCCGGCGATGTGATCGTCGTGGACGGCGGCGGCGATCCGAGCCAGGCTCTGATCGGCGAGATCATACTGACGCATGCCGCTTCGAAGGGTGTCGCAGGCTTCGTGATCGACGGCGCGGTGCGGGACGTCGCCGCGATCCGCGCTTCGCCTCTTCCCTGCTATGCGCGGGACGTGATCCATCGCGGCCCCTACAAGAACGGTCCAGGCGAGGTGAACGTCGCCGTCTCGGTGGGCGGACTGGTGGTGCGCCCCGGAGATCTCGTGCTCGGCGACGAGGATGGCATCGTGGCCATGGCACCGGACGTCGCGCGTGCGATCCTTCCCGCGATCCGGGCGCAGGAAGCCCGCGAGCGCATCAAGATCGATGGCTTCCTCGACGCGATGCGCCGTCGGAACGCCTGACCGTTCGCACGAGACGAAGCGGACGCGGATGGCCTGGAGGAGGCCGCGGCGTCGAGGCAAGACGAGCTGGGAGGCTTTTCACAATGCGCATGATGCTTTGCGTCACGGGATTGACGCTCGTGCTGGCGACCGCGCCCGCAGCGGCCGAGGCGCAGGTGCGCTCGGACACCGTCACCATCGTCCTGCCGGCGGCGCCCGACCGGCTTGATCCATGCGAGACGCCGCGATCGGTGATCGGCCGGATCATCCGGCAGAATGTCGTCGAAACGCTGACCGAGCTCGACTACGCGACCTCGCGCATCATTCCGCGCTTGGCGGAAAGCTGGGAAGAGACCGCTCCGAACCGCTGGCGCTTTCACCTGCGGGCGGGCGTTCGCTTCCATGACGGGTCGTCCTTCGACGCCGCTGCCGTGGTGGAAGCGCTGGAGCGCACGCTGGACCCGGCGCTCACCTGCATCACGCGCACCAAGTATTTCGGCGGCATCGACATCAAGGCCGAAGCGATCGATCCGCTGACGGTGGAATTCGTCACGGCGACGCACGTGCCGATCCTTCCGACTCTGCTGGCCCAGCTGTCGATCTCGTCGCCGGCGACGCCGCGAGGCGTCTACACCAACGAGCCCGTGGGCACCGGTCCATACCGCTTCGCCGGCTGGACGCAGGGCGAGAGCGTACGTCTCGAGCGCAACCCCGCCTATTGGGGCGAGGAGCCCGCGATCGGCGGTGCGCGTTACATCTGGCGCAGCGAGTCTTCGGTGGCAGCGGCGATGGTCGAGACCGAAGAAGCCGATCTCGCCTTCGCCATCGCGCCGCAGGATGCCACCGATCCCGCGACGGACAAGGTCTATCCGAACTCCGATACCGCACTCTTCCGTCTCTCGCTCGACATCCCGCCTCTCAACGACCGGCGCGTGCGCGAGGCGATCAATCTGTCGATCGACCGGCGCGCCTTTCTGGGCACCATCGTCAGCGGCGAGGCGCAGTTGGCGACGCAGCAGGTCGGCCCCAGCGCGCTCGGCTACAACGCCGCGCTCGTTCCCTGGCCCTACGATCCGGATCGAGCCACGAAGCTCCTGGCCGAGGCCCGTGCCGACGGCGTCGCCGTGGACCGGCCACTGCGCATGATCGGCCGTCCAGGCATGTTCGCCAACAGCAACGAGTTCGTGGAGGCCGCCGCCGAGATGCTGCGCTCGGTCGGCCTCAACGTGCGGCTCGACAATCTCGAAATGTCACAATGGCTGAAGGAGGCCAACAAGCCCTTCGCCGAGCGGCGGATGCCCAATCTCCTTCTCACCATGCACGACAACAACAGCGGGGATGCCTCGTTCACCGCGTTCTTCAAGTATGGCAGCGAGGGGCGGCAGAGCGAGTTGCACGACGCGCATGTCGACGCGCTGATCGCCGAGGCCGGCGCGGCCTCGGGCGAGAACCGCGCGCAACTCTACGGCGAGGTTTTCCGGACCGTCTACGAAGACCTCGTCGCCGACGTGCCGCTGTTCCACATGGTCAACGTCATGCGCGTCGGCCCTCGGCTCGATTTCAAGCCGACAATCGCGAACGCCGTGGAACTGCAGCTCGCCCGGCTGCGCCTTCGCCCCCAATCCTGAACCGGTCGCCGCGCCTTCTGGTGCGGGCGACGCGCATCTTCAACCTCGCGGGGCCCGCCGGGCCGCGCCATGTCCGGTGGGAGGCCGGTATCATGGGACGCTTCATTCTGAGACGATCGCTCCAGAGCGTCTTCTCGCTTCTGGCGCTGGTGGTCTTCGTCTTCGTGCTTGCGCGGCTGGCCGGATCGCCTGCCGATCTGTTCCTGCCGCCGGACGCGACCGACGAAGCCCGGCAGCAGTTCGACATCCGCTACGGCTTCGACGATCCGATCGCGGTCCAGTTCCTCCATTTTGTCGGCGGCCTCCTGCGGCTCGACTTCGGCGAATCGATCCAGTTCGGTCGCCCCGCGCTCGACGTGGTGCTGGAGGCGTTTCCGACCACGCTCGCGCTCGCGGCCATCACCATGCCGATCGTGGTCGCGGTGTCGCTCGTCGCGGGATCGCTTGCCGCGGCGCGACCGGGCAGGCTGTTCGACCGGCTGGCAGCGATCATGTCGCTCGTCGGTGCCTCGACGCCGAACTTCTGGGTCGCGATCGTCGGCGTGATCGTGTTCGCGGTCACGCTTCGCATCCTGCCGACGTCGGGAACCGGCTCGGCCGCGCATTGGGTGCTACCGGTGGCGGTGCTGTGCCTTCGGCCGGTCGGCGTCCTCGTTCAGGTCGTGCGCACCTCGATGCTGGCGGCACTCTCCTCCGCCTACGTCAAGACGGCGCGAGCCCGCGGCGTCTCGCCACGTGCGATCGTCTTCGTCCACGCGCTGCGCAACGCCATGCTGCCGGTGATCAGCGTCGCCACAGACCAGGCGGCGGGCCTCGTCAACGGCGCGGTGATCGTGGAAACCGTGTTCGGCTTTCCCGGCGTCGGCAAGCTGATGATCGACTCCGTCCTTCTGCGCGACTTTGCGGTGATCCAGGCCGCCGTGCTCGTGACGGCGCTTGCCGTCTTTCTCATCAACATCATCGCGGACATCGCCTATGCGCTCGTCGATCCTCGCATCCGCTACAGCTGAGCGCGCCGGGTCCGCCTGGCGACAGCTGAACCGCGCCGGACAAGCGACAGCGGAGCTTCTGGCGACCCTGCGGGGCGACCGGGCAGCCCTTGCCGGTGCCTTGTTCCTCCTCCTGGCACTCGCCGCGACCCTCTTCGCCCCGCCGATCCTCGCGGACGAGGCGCGCAGAATCGATCTTGCCATGCGCAACGCGCAGCCTTTCGATCCCAACCTGCCTTGGCGCTACTTGCTCGGCGCCGACTCCTTGGGCCGCAGCATCCTCTTTCGCTTGCTGGTCGCCACACGCAACACGCTCCTGATCGCCGGCACGGCGACGCTTGGAGCCGCGATCGCCGGCACGCTGCTTGGCATCGTTGCAGGCTATCGCGACGGGGCCATATCGACGTTCCTCCTACGCCTGGCCGACGCGATCATGAGCTTTCCATCCATGCTCCTGGCTGTGTTGGTTTTGTTCGTCTTCGAGCCCGGCATCCTCAACGTCGTCGCGGTGCTCGCCGTCTCGCGTCTGCCGATCTTCCTGCGCACGGTGCGCGCGGAGGTGCTCGAAATCCGACAGCGGCTGTTCGTGGTCTCGGCCCAAGCAATGGGCGCTGGCCGCACGCGGATCGTTCTCAAGCACATCCTACCCATGGTGATGCCGACCGTCGTTACCTTGACCGCGCTCGAGATGGCCTTCGTGATGCTTTTGGAATCGGGCCTCTCGTTCCTGGGCATCGGCATTCAGCCACCCGAGATCACCTGGGGACTGATGGTGGCGGGCGGGCGCAACTACATCGGCTCGGCGTGGTGGGTGGCGTTCTGGCCCGGTCTCGCGATCTTCCTCGTCGCCGCGGCTCTCAATCTCGTCGCGAACTGGCTCCGCACCGCCCTCGACCCGGCGGAGCGCTGGCGGCTCGGATCGTCCCTGGAGGTCTCATGAGCACCCTTCCGCTTCTCGAGGTCCGCGACCTCTCGATCCGATTTCCTGGTCGCAATGGTCTCGTACGAGCCGTGGAGCGCGTGTCCTGGAAGGTCGAGGCCGGACAGACCCTGGCGATCCTCGGTGAAAGCGGCTCGGGAAAAAGCGTCTCCGCATCCGCCGTGATGGGGCTCGTGGATGCGCCGCCGGCGGTGATCGCTTCGGGACAGATCCTGTTCGAGGGCCACGACCTCTTGCGCGTCACCCCGACCGAGCGGCGACGGATCAATGGGTCTAGCATAGCGATGATCTTCCAGGATCCGCTGGCGGCCCTCAACCCCGTTTATCCGGTCGGACGGCAGATCGCCGAGGCGATGCGCGTTCATGGTGTCGATGCCCAGACCGCGCGCCGACGGGTGGTGGAGCTTCTGGAGCGCGTCGGCATTCCCGAGCCCGAGCGACGGATGCGCGACTATCCCCATCAGTTCTCGGGCGGCCAGCGACAGCGTATCATGATCGCGGCCGCGATCGCGCTGGCGCCGCGCCTCCTGATCGCCGACGAGCCCACCAGCGCGCTCGACGTCACCGTGCAGGCGCAGGTGCTCGATCTTCTGAAGGACATCCGGCGCGACAGCGGCATGGCACTCGTCATCATCACGCACGATCTCGGCGTCGTGGAGAGGATCGCCGACGACGTCGTGGTGATGCAGGGTGGCGAAGTGGTCGAGCGCGGCACGCGACAAGCGGTGATGCACAGTCCGCGACACCCTTACACGCAACGCCTCCTCGCTGCGGTGCCCGGCCAGGGCGTGGCGGAAAGCGCCAAGAATGCTGCGGACGGGAGTGTCAGACCCCTTCTGTCCGTGCGCAACGTCTCCAAGCGGTACTTTGGCCGACCTCCAATGCTGTCGCGGCGCCCCCAACCGGTGTTCACGGCCCTAGACGGGGCGAGCTTCGACCTCCACCGGGGCGAAACGCTCGGCATCGTCGGCGAGTCCGGGTCGGGCAAGTCGACACTTGTGCGCATCCTGCTGGGTCTCGACGCGCCGACCGAGGGTCAGATCGCCTTCGAGGGGCGGGACATCGCCTCGCTCAGCGAGGTTGAACTGAAGGCGCTCCGCCGCCGCGTCCAGTGCGTGTTCCAGGATCCCACCGCTTCCCTCAATCCGCGCATGCGCGTCGGCGAGATCATCGCCGAGCCCTTCGCGATCCACAAAGGCGTGCTCGAGCCTGTGCGGGGCCCGGCGCGCGTTGCCGAACTGTTGGAACTGGTCGGTCTCAAGGCCGAGCATGCCGAACGTTTCCCGCATCAGTTCTCGGGCGGTCAGCGACAGCGCATCGCCATCGCGCGGGCGATCGCGCTCAGGCCGGACCTCGTCGTCTGCGACGAGGCGGTGTCCGCCCTGGACGTGTCCGTGCAGGCGCAGGTCATCGACCTTCTAAAAAGGCTGCAAAGGGAGTTCGGCCTCGCCTACGTCTTCGTTGCCCATGACCTCGCGCTCGTGCGCGACTTCGCCACGCGCGTCGCTGTCATGTATCGAGGTCGGATCGTCGAGCAAGGATCGACGGAGGAGGTTTATGGCCGCCCTCGCGACGACTACACGAGGCGTCTCCTGCGAGCCAGCGGCCTGACGGCGGCGCAGAGCTGACGAAGCCAGTCATCGGCGGGTGGAGGTTCGCCGGTTCCCGAGGAGCGCCTGCTTCCATCGCCGATGCCGCCGGCATCGACTGCGGTTGGCGCCTCACGACACCCAAAAATCCCTCGCCGGCCCTCCGCCGCCGAGTTTCCAAACAGACTCTCAGAAGAGACGAACGAGCGGCGCGCCGAGCGTCGAGACCTGCGCCCATCCGATACCGCGCAGGACCGGAACGAAGGCCAGAAAGAACAGGGCATCGAGAACCGTCTGTCGCCAGCGGCCGGGGTCCACGCAAAGCGCGCCGACATCGCGCCAGAGAGAGGGTCGCGGCAGGAAGCGGGGTACCATTTGCCGATATCGGTCGAACGCGGCGCCGTGCAGGGTGGCGAGCGCTTTCTCCTCGTCGCGCACCACCGGCAGAAAAATCGCGTAGGCGCAGAGGAGAAGAACCAAGGTGATGGTGAGGCTGGCGGTTTGGGCGCCGAGACCGGCGGCCGCGAGGAAGGACGAGACGTAAAGCGGGTTGCGCGTCACGGAATAGGGTCCCGCCGTCACGAGCTCGCGAACCTTGCGGCCGCCGATGTAGAGCGTACTCCAGGAGCGGCCGAGGATGGCAAGGAACACCAGGACAAGCCCGAGGTCTTCCATCGCCTCCCGCTGCCACGAGGCAATGCCCCAAGGGCCCGAGGCCAGAAGAACCAGCGGCAGCGAGACGAGGGCCGCGAGGCGGATGCGCAGCTTCCTGCGCGATTGCGTGCGATCCAGCGCGTGATGGATGGTGGCGTCAAACATTGGCGAGCGTTCCGAACGATCGAGCGGCGGGCGCCGCTTGTTGCGTTCCCTGCTTAGCCGCCTCCCGAGCCCTTCGACGCTTCGTTTGATGTCGAGATGTTGCGGCTCGTCGTGTGCGTGTCGCGTCGGTGCAGCGGCAGCACGAGGCGCACGACCAGACCGTGAGGCGCACGGGCCAGAAGGCTCATCGTGCCGCCATGCGCCCGCACGATGTCGGCGACGATCGAAAGACCGAGGCCGAAGCCCTCACGCGGGCGCTCGCCACGCGCCGCGTCGATCTTGAAGAAGGGTTCGGTGACGAGCGCGCGAAGCTCCGCGGGGATGCCGGGGCCGTCGTCGGCCACCTCGATCCAGATCGTGTCGGCATTCGGGATCAGCGAGACGACGACCCGCTTCCCGAACTTCACGCCGTTGTCGCACAGGTTCGTCACGGCGCGCGTCAGCGCGTTCGGCCGGCAGGTCGCGGCAAGACGGGCCGGCCCCTCGTAGCGCAGGTCGAAGCCGACGTCGGCGAAGTCGGCTTCGATCGTCTGGAGGAGGCTGGCAATGTCGACGCTCTCCTCGGCCTCGCCCTGCGCGTCGAGACGCAGGTAATCGAGCGTCTCGGTGGCGAGTGCGTCGATGCGTTCGATATCGGAGATCATCGCATCGCGCTCTGTTCCCTCCGGCAGCCGCTCCACGCGCAGGCGCAGGCGCGTGAGCGGTGTGCGCAGGTCGTGGCTGACGCTGCGGAGCATGCGCATGCGCATGTCGATCATGCCACGGATGCGTGTTCGCATGCCGTTCAAAGCCTTGGCGAGGGCAACCACTTCGACCGTTCCGCGCTCCGGGATTAGGCGCTCCTCGGCGATGCCGTCCGTCCGGTCGAGTTCGGCCACGATGCGATCGATGGGCCGCGCAACCGTCTGCGCCGCATAGTAGGAGAACAGAAGAAGGAGAATGACGAAAGAAAGGACGTAGTAGGTCAAGGGTCCCACGACGTCGTTGGTCAGGACGTCGGGAAGGTTCGGCACGACGAGCACCGATCGACCGTCCACGGGCACCGCCAAGGCCCGATGACCGTCCAGAACGATCCAACGGGCTCCGGTCGACAGATCGGTGTCCTGCGGAAACAGGAGTCCGACCAGTTGCGCCGCAAGACCAAGCGGTGGCGACGCCGCGATCCGCGCATCGAGATCGCCCGTCGCGATGAGTTCGATCTCGAAGCCGAGGCGCGCGGCGCTTGCGAGCAACCATTCGCGCTGCGCCGGGTCGGCTCCCTCCATCTGCCGGCCGATCGTGAACGCCCGCTCGGCGATCGCGTCGGTATCGGCAGTCGGAAGAATCGTCTTGCGCAACGGTTCGATGGCGCCCTCCAACGAGACCACGGCGACCACCGCGAGGACGATGACGATCATCATCTGCGCGCGGATCGTCTTGGGCCACCATCGCCGCGGTTCGCCCATCACGCCCGCTCGACGGTCGCGGCGAAGAGGTATCCCGCCAAGCGCACCGTGGTCAGCAGGGTCGGCTGCGCGGGGTCGGGCTCGATCTTCTGACGCAGGCGGCTGACATGAACGTCGATCGAGCGTTCGATCGGTCCGGCCAGCCCCGCATGGGTCATCGACAGAAGCTGCTCGCGCGAAAGGACACGGCCCGGATTGCGGCACAAGGCCAGAAGGAGGTCGAACTCCGTCGTCGTCATCGCGACCCGCGCGCCGGACGGGTTGCGCACCGTGCGGCGCTGGGGGTCGATCGTCCAACCGTCGAAGCGCAGCGTCTCGCTTTCGTTGCGTCCTTCCGGTGCGTAGGCGGCTCGGCGGAGAAGGCTGCGGATGCGCGCGACGAGCTCGCGCGTCGAGAATGGCTTGGTGACGTAGTCGTCAGCACCGAGCTCCAATCCGACGATCCGGTCGATCTCCTCGTGCTGCGCCGTCAGCATGAGCACCGGAATTGTGCTCGACGCGCGCAGCCGCCGGCAGATCGAGAAGCCGTCCTCGCCCGGCAGCATCAGGTCGAGAACGATGAGGTCGTAGGTCGAACGGCGCATGGCCGCGTCCATCTCGGCGCCGCTGCCCGCGATATCGGCGAACAAGCCCGCGTCCCCGAAGGCTGCCGCAACCATGCGGGCAATCTCCGGGTCGTCCTCCACGAGAAGCACGCAAGGCATCTCGCTGTTTCGCTTCGGGGGCGTCGGCGTCAGGATCATCGTAGTCCCGTTTGAAATGCACGAAGGCGAGTGAAGGAAAGCGGATCGCATTAGACTAGCATCTCGGAGCGGCCGGTGTCGGAAGCGGACGACGTCGCGCGGCGGGCATTCCGCAGGCGTGCCGCCCATGCCGTCCAGTCCCCGAACAGACAGTGAAGCGCTGGAACCACGACCAGTGACAGAAGTGTCGAGACCACGAGCCCGCCGATCACCGCGATCGCCATCGGCGAACGGATGCCTCCGCCCTCGCCGATCCCGATCGCGGCCGGCACCATGCCGGCCACCATTGCAAGCGTCGTCATGACGATCGGCCGAGCTCGCTCCATGCCGGCTGCGACCGAAGCGTCGCGGCGGGACATCCCGGCCCGTTCGCGATCCAACGCGAAGTCGATCAGCATGATGGCATTCTTCGTGACGATACCCATCAGCATCAGAATGCCGATCACAACCGGCAGGGAAACGGCGGTCCCGGTCACGAGAAGAGCCAGAACCACGCCGCCGGCGGAGAGCGGCAGCGTCACGAGGATCGTCAGCGGCGTCAGGAGGCTGTTGAAGAGAAGGATCAGCACCACGAGGACGAGGCCGATGCCCGTGCCCATCGCGACCGCGAAGCCCGCGAAGACCTCGCCTTGCGTGTCGGAATCGCCGCTCGGCACGACGCGCACATCGTCGGGAAGGGATCGGACCGATGGCAGCGCCATGAATGCTCGCAGTCCGTCGCCCGCCGCCATGCCGGATGCCATATCGAAGCCGATCTCGACCCGGCGCTCCCGGTCGAAGCGCTGAATGCGCGAGAGGCGGCTCGCCGTCTCGAAGGATGCGACCTGCGCAAGCGGAATCGTGCCGCCTTCGAACGTCGGGACGCGAAGCGCCTCCAACGTTTCGATGCTGTCTCGACCCACCTCCGACAGGCGAAGACGGATCGGAATCCTGCGCTCGCCGTCCGTGAAGTCGGGTAGCGCTTGTTTGGCGGCTCCCCTCGTGGACACGCTCAGCGTCTCGGTGATCGCTGCGGTGGTGACGCCTGCATCCGCCATGCGCTCCGGCAGCAGCCGGAGGCGAAGCTCGGGACGCGATCCCGCCTCGCTCGACGCCTCCCCGACGGCGAAGGGAGCGGTGGACAGGTCGCGCAGGATCGCGGCGGCGGCACGGCTCGCAGCCGCTCCGTCCCGCGACAGGACGTCGAGCGAAACGTCGCGGCCGCCGCGACTGTTCAGTATCTCGAAGCGGATGTCCGGGACCGTGCGCAGCCGATCGGCGACACCACGTGCGATCGCCGCCGCCGTATCTTGCCGATTGTCCTTCGGGTGCAGTGTCACCAGCACGGCGGCTCGCCGGAGTTCCCGAACGCCAAGCGCGTTGACCCCACCCTCGATGAAGACATGCGCGACGTCCTCGAGCGCGCCCACGGCTTGCGTGATCTCGGACGCGGCGGCGCGTGTCTCGGCCAGGGTCGAGCCGGGCGGAAGCTCGATCGAGAGCTGGAGCCGTCCGTTGTCCTCGGCAGGCAGGAACTCGGTCGGCAGGCCGGTTGCCGCGCCAACCGATAGGGCAAAGAGCGCGACCGCGAGCGTCACGGTCGCGAGCGGCGCGGCGACGGCCAGCCTTGCGAGATCGCCGTAGAGACGCATGGCGCGTCCGGGCGGACGAGGGGTCTCGTGCCGCAGCCGCATCAGCCGCGCGGCCAGGAGCGGCGTGACGAGACGCGCGACAAGGAGCGAGAAGAAGACCGCGATCGCGACCGTCACGCCGAACTCGCGGAAATACTGTCCGACCACGCCGCCCATGAAGCCGACCGGCACGAAGACGGCGATGATCGTCGCCGAGATGGCGACGACCGCAAGGCCGATCTCGTCGGACGCGTCGATCGCCGCATCCCAGGCCGACTTGCCCATCGCGCCATGGCGCGCGACGTTCTCGATCTCGACGATGGCGTCGTCGACCAAGATGCCGGCGACCAACGTTATGCCGAGCAGGCTGATGACGTTCAGTGAGAAGCCGAACAGCAACATGGCGAAGAAGGTCGGGATCGCGGCCAGCGGCAGCGCGACCGCCGCGATCAGCGTTGCACGCCAGTCGCGCAGGAACAGAAACACCACCGCCATGGCGAGAAGCGAGCCTTCCACAAGCGTGCTCATGGCCGCGTGGTAGTTTCCGAGCGTGTAGGTCACGCTGTCGTCGATGAGAGTGAAGGCGAGGCCGGCATGCTCGCTCTCCAGCTCTTCGGACAGTGTCGCAACGGCCTCGGCGACCGCGTCCTCGCTGGCTCCGGGCGCGCGGAACACCGTGAAGCCTATCACCTCGTGCCCGTCCAGGATGGCGAAGCCGGCGGGGTCGGCATCAGCGTCACGAATGGTCCCGAGGTCCTCCAGCGCGACCGCGGAGCCATCGGCAAGCGTGATCCGGGTCGCCCTCAGCGATCCCAGCGAGTTGATTTCGCCCGATGCCGACAGGGCGCGATCAAGGCCGCCGGCTTCGGTCGTCCCGGCGGCTCGGTTCACGGCAAGCGCGCCGAGCTGCCGGTTGACCTCGGCGACGGTGACGCCGAGTGCGAGAAGACGGTCGGGATCGAGGCGTACCTCGATCTCGCGATCAACGCCGCCGACCCGATCGATCCGCCCGACACCCGGGAGTGCGCGCAACCTGCGCAGGACCACATCGTCCACGAAGAAGGAAAGGTCCACCGCACTCATCGACCGGTCCGAGACGGCGTAGCGCACCACCGCGCCGTTTTCGACATCGACGCGCTGGATCACGGGTTGGTCGGTGGTCGCGGGTAGATCGGGGACGATCGCGGCGACCGCATCGCGCACGTCCGTGACGGCGCGATCCACCGGGATGGCGAGGTCGAAATCGATCGTGGTCACGCTCTCGCCGTCCCGGATCGTCGAACTCAGCTTGTCGATACCCAGAATCCGGGCGACGCTGTCTTCGACCCGCCGCGTGATCGCCGCTTCGATCTGCTCCGGGGATGCGCCGCTGTCGGTGATGGAGACGCTTACCCGCGGCACGTCGATCGTCGGGAAGTAGGATATGGGAAGGCGCAGGAATCCGACGATCCCAAGCCCGAGCAGAGCCACGAAAAGGAGAACGGAAGGCAGGGGCCTACGGATCGCCCAGGCGGAGACGTTCACGCTCATCGCTCGCTCGCCATTCGCAGGGTCGCCGGTTCGAAGCCGGTCGGAGACGCTGGGTAGGGCGTCTCGATCGGCGTGACGCGATCGCCGTCGGCAAGAACGCCTGCGGATTTCAGAACCACACTGTCGCCGGCCTCGACGCCGCCGAGAACCTGCACGAGGTCGGCCGTCTTGATGCCGGTTCGCACCATCGTTCGGGTGACCGCGCCATTCCGGTAGGTCAGGACCGTACTGGCGCCGCCCTCCGTCTGCACGGCAGAGGTGGGTAGAACAACGCCATTCCCGATCCCGACTTCGATCTCCCCGCTCGCGAAGGCGCCGATCGGCAGGTCCGTCCCTTGGGGAAGCGTCACGCGGAGGCGACCCAGCCGGCTTCGGGACCCGAGTTCGGGTTGGAGAAGGCGCAGACGTCCCATGATCGCATCTGGCGCGCCGATCGTCCTGACGCTGGCCATCTGCCCCGCTTGCAGCTTGGCGAACCCGCGCTCCGACACTTCACCGTCGATCTCCAGGAGGCCGTCCTTGATGATCTGAAAGAGCGGTTCGCCGCCTCGTGCGGGAATAGCGCCGATCGATGCGGTGCGCCGCGCGATCTTTCCCCCTGTCGGCGCGCGGATTTTCGTGAAGCCGAGTTCAAGCGCGATACGCCGCGCCTCGGCCTGGGCTAGGCTTTGGTCGGCCTCTGCACCCGCGAAGCCTTCGCGGGCGGTCGCCAGCGCGGCGTCGGCGCGGCGCAGCGCCGTTTCCTGCGCCTCGAGCGCCCCCTGCGAAAGCAGCCTCTTATCGCGCAACTGCGCGCTTCGACGAAGGTCGGATCGGATCTGGTCAAGCGCGATCTCGGCGTCCTCGGTGGCCACTTTCGCCTGCCTGACCGCCGCCGCGGCTCGTGCGAGCTTTGCCGCCGCGCCCGCTTCCTCGACACGCAACATCGTGTCGTCGAGCTCGGCCAAGACATCGCCGGCCCGCACGACGTCGCCCGCCTCGGCCCGCACCGTCAGGATGCGAAAATCGTCAAGGCGCGAGGAGACAGACACGGTTTCGCCCGCCACCACACTTCCCGTCAGGCGAACGGTTTCACGCACCTCGCCTCGCTGCGCCGCCACGACACGTATGGCTGGAGGAGCTTCGCTTGGTTGAGCCAGAGCGGCACCTGACTGAACGACGCCGAGAAGAGCCAGCAGAACCGAGAGGCGGGCGACGCGGGACATGGGGCAGCGGCATCTCGGATCGTGAACGGTTCGGGCAAGCAAGGCGGGCATTGTCGATCTCCCAAGGCGGGGGCTCCCCCGCGGATAGGGGCGGAGAGCAGGTCGATACCGTTCTAGAAGGTCGCTACCGCGCCGCGGGTGTTGAACTGTTGCGTTATGTTAAGCTCGCAGGTTGGGATGGCTTCGCCCCAATCCCGCCCCGTTCGGCAATGAACCGCAACACAACGACACCCGCGCCGACGCGGCGTTGCGGCAGGAAAGTGATGCCGCCGCTTCCGCCCACCATCGGTTTCGCGCGGACGGCGACCCGTTCCTCCCGGAGTTCCCATGTCGCGTTTTGCTTCCAACATCCGTTCCCTGTCCTGTGTCGCCACGGTTCTCCTTCTCGGAAGCGCGCCCGTCGCGATGCCCGCTGCTGCGGCCGATGCGACACTTGCCGAGCGCCTGGCGGAGCCGCCCGTCGAGGACGCGGCGACCACGCCGGTCCGCAATTGGACACTGATCGTTGGTCTCGGCGGCGCGCTCAAGCCCGAGTACGAGGGCGGCAAGGATCTGGAGGTCAGCCCGCTGCCGATCTTCCTGTTCACCTACGGCGACTGGCTGAAGGTCGATCCGACGGGCCTCGAACTCGAAGCGTTCGAGGCGAACGGCTTCTCGGTCTCCGCATTGGCAGGCTACGAGTCGGGGCGGGACGAGGACGACGACCCAATCCTGCGCGGTCTCGGCGACATCGACTTCGCCGCGACGCTCGGCGGCAAGGTGGCTTACGAGACCGGCCCGTTCGCAATCTACGCGACGTTGGAGAAGACGCTCGGCGGAAGCGACGGATTGGTCGGCACCTCTGGCGTATCGCTTACCGCGCCGGTCAGCGAACGGATCATTCTTGGGGCGGACGCGAAGGCGGTGTTCGCCGACGATCGTCACATGCAATCCTATTTTGGCATCGATGCCACGCAATCGGCGCGCTCCGGCTTGCCGGCCTACCAAGCGGAGGCGGGACTCAAACGCATTGATGTGTCCGCCTCCGCCACATATCTGGTGAACGAGCACTGGCTCGTGCGGGGCGAGGCGGGTGCAAAGTTCCTGACGGGCGACGCCGCCGACAGCCCGATCGTCCGCGAGACCGTGCAGCCGAAAGCGTCGCTCATGCTCGGGTACAAATTCTAAGGAAAAGCCCAGCGCGTGCGAAGCGACCGATAGCGATCGGCTACGGCTCCCGTATCGTTCTCAGCACGCGACTGCAGGCTGCAAGACGAGCCGGTCGCTTATCCGGCGCCATCATGGTCGCCCTGGCGGCGTTTCTAAGGGCAAAGCAGGTTTATGGCCACCTTGCCGCCACGGCAGCGATGTTGGGGGGCGCTCACCGATGTCCGGTTTGGAGCGTATCCATATACCCTTCGATATGTCTTAGTTGGATTGTTCGCAGAACGGCAGCTTTTCGCTCGATCTCTCTTAAAGCTGCCGGTCGGCTATCGACCCGATCAGGCAGACAAACTTACAGCCGGGTTGGGGGAAACCTGCCGTTAGGCTTGATCAAGCGCGACGGACGAATGTCACGGACGTTTTGTACAACACGGTCAAAGGAGTGGGAGAGGGCGTGTTTTTGTGACCGCGCCTTCTAGGGTTCAAAGTATTCGGAAGCGACATGACCGACCACGTCCATGGAGACCGAGACCGCGTCACCCGTGGAAGTTTCGGCGAGGTCTTCCGCGTTTTCCTGAAGCTTGGCCTAACCTCCTTCGGCGGACCCATCGCCCATCTCGGCTACTTTCGCGCCGAACTCGTTGAACGACGTCGCTGGATCGGTGAGAGCGGCTACGCCGACCTCGTCGCTTTGTGCCAATTCCTGCCCGGTCCCGCCTCGAGCCAAGTCGGCTTCGCGCTTGGGCTGCTGCGTGCGGGCTTCTTCGGAGCCCTCGCCGCCTTCCTGGCCTTTACGCTGCCGTCGGCAATCCTGCTCGTCGCCTTTGCGTATGGGGCCGACGTGTTCGGCGGGCCGATCGGACACGGCGTCATCTCAGGTCTCAAGATCGTCGCCGTCGCAATCGTCGCGCAAGCCGTGTGGGGCATGGCCCGCAGCCTTTGTCCGGACCGGGAACGGGCGACGATTGCGGTGGGCGCCGTCCTGGTGCTTGTGGTCTCGGGAGATGCGCTCGGGCAGATCGCCGCGATCGTCCTTGGCGCCCTCGCCGGTCTTGCCTGGTGCCGTGGACGCGCGGTGGCGGCCTCCACTCAGCTATCGTTCGGCGTCTCGCGCAAAATCGGTATCGCCTGCCTGATCCTGTTCGCGACCCTGCTCGTAGGGCTACCTCTGTTGGCGTCGGGGGTAGGGTCGCAATCGCTGGCGGTGTTCAACGCATTCTATCGATCCGGCTCGCTGGTGTTTGGGGGTGGCCACGTGGTGCTTCCTCTGCTGGAAGCTGAGACCGTCCGAACGGGCTGGGTCTCCGCCGACGCGTTCCTTGCCGGCTACGGTGCAGCGCAGGCGATGCCGGGCCCGCTGTTCACCTTCGCCGCCTACCTCGGTGCGGTGCTCGGCCCCGCGCCCAACGCCATCGTCGGCGCCACGATCGCGTTGGTGGCGATCTTCCTTCCCGGTTTTCTCCTGCTGCTCGCGGCGCTGCCGTTCTGGGATGTGCTGCGGGGACGGTCGAAGATGCAGGCGATCATGCGCGGGGTGAACGCCGCGGTCGTCGGAATCCTGGGGGCCGCGCTCTACGATCCGGTTTTTACAAGTGCTGTGGTCGACAGGCGCTCGTTCGCGCTTGCCCTGACCTGTTTCGCGCTTCTGATGGTCTGGAGTGCGCCGCCTTGGCTGGTCGTTCTGCTCGGTACGCTGGGGGGCGTCCTCATCGGCGCACGATAAGACGGGATCGAGAGAACGACTGCTATCGAGCCCCGCGCTGCATCGTCTTGTGACTGTCTCGGGT
>NZ_BBWL01000060.1:0-1521 GCF_001463785.1 Aureimonas sp. AU40 | reverse complement strand
CCTATTCCGTTGAAGAACTCGCTGATGAGGTGGAATGCGGCATCCACTGACGTCCTCTTGGCCGACGATTGGGGGATTGGTGCCGCCTTAGGCGGGCTTGGGCCCCGGCATCGGGATCAGCTTTGCCATCTTGCGTAGGTTCTGGGCTGTGGCTGCAAGATGGAACTCGTCCCTTGCCCCGCATGGTCCGCGCAATCGCAGACGGTCCAGTTTCAAGATCCGCTTGAGATGCGCGAACAGCATCTCGACCTTCTTCCTCTGCCGTTTCGAGGCGCGGCCTTCCTCGCTGTTCATGATGTCTCGCGCCATGTCCCGGGCGCCTTCGAAGATGGAGCGGGAGACCTTGCGGGCCGGCTCACGGGGCGTGCAGCGCTCCTTCAGATCGCAAGTCTGGCAGTCGAATCTGGTTGCCCGGTAGAGAAGCGTAGCGCCGTCATTGACCAGGGTGCCCTTGGTGGTAAGCATCTTGCCCGCAGGGCAGAAGTAAACGTCGCCGGCATGGTCGTAGGTGAAGGCGCTGCGCTCGAACGTCCCGTCTCGGCGTGCCGATTTGTCGAAGACGCTGACATGCGGCTCGATCCCCTGGTTGTAGACCAACCAGCCGAGCATGCCGGCAGAGCCGTAGCCCGTGTCGGCAGCGAGGCGAGCCGGATAGAGATCGAACCGCTCCCGGGTTCGCTCGATCATTCGCTTGGCGACCGCGACCTCGGCCTGGCGTATCGCAGTCGTCGGTTCGACATCGACGATGATCGCATTGTCGAGGTCGATCAGATAGTTCGTCTCATAAGCGAAGTAGGCGAGCCCACCATCGGCGCCGGTCCAGCGTGCCGCCGGATCGACAGGCGAGATGAACTTCGGCTCCACCGGCGTCGCGGCTCCGAAGGCAGCATCGTCCAGAACAGCTAGATACTCCTCGACGGCGCGGCGTGGCTTCATCACGGTCGGCCAGTCAGACGCTTCAACGCCTTTCTGACGGCTGGCATCAGCTTTGATCAAACTGCCGTCCACGGCAAACCCTTCGCCGCCGACCAGCCCTTCCTCGATGCAACGGGCCAGC
Source organism: Aureimonas sp. AU40 (assembly GCF_001463785.1). Lineage (NCBI taxonomy): Bacteria > Pseudomonadati > Pseudomonadota > Alphaproteobacteria > Hyphomicrobiales > Aurantimonadaceae > Aureimonas > Aureimonas sp. AU40. The sequence goes on along the minus strand of NZ_BBWL01000060.1, from coordinate 464 downwards.
ACCGTCTCGAACAGACGGCGCAGGAGGTCGCTGTCGCGAAAGCGACCGTGTCGGTTCTTCGAGAACGTCGAGTGATCGGGCACGTCGCCATCGAGCCCGAGCCGGCAGAACCAACGATAGGCGAGGTTCAGGTGCACCTCGTCGCAGAGCCGCCGCTCGGAACGGATGCCGAAGCAGTAGCCCACGATCAGCATGCGGAGAAGCAGTTCCGGATCGATCGAGGGCCGGCCTGTTGTGCTGTAGTAGGGCGCCAGATCCCGCCGTAGATCCGACAGGTCGACGAAGCGGTCGATCGAACGAAGAAGATGGCCCGCTGGCACATGTCGATCGAGCGAGAACTCGTAGAACAGTGACGCCTGATCGACTTGCCGAGGTCCCATCATCGCTTCAGCCTCCTGTCTACATACAGGAGTGAATCAGCGAAAAGCCGCCCGTTCAACAGCCGAGTTTTTCAACGGAATAGG
>NZ_BBWL01000059.1:0-18982 GCF_001463785.1 Aureimonas sp. AU40 | reverse complement strand
CGATTGGTGGCAATTGCTACCTGATGTCGGAATTCTGCGACTACCATTGAAGGAGGCCACCATGGCTCGTGACATTCCGTTGCCTTCCCCAAGCGCGTCTAGCGAAAGCTCGACTCGTACGAACGCTCGAACTAACGGAAGAAATGGCAAAGCGTCTTGAGGCGCTACCTGGCTTTCGGGTCCACTACGAGCGCTATCGTAACGAGACCCATATGACATTGCTGCCTATCGCGGTCTCACGGGCGCTACGTACAGCATTCGAGAAACACACTGTCCCAGCCGACTTTCCGCGCCCGCTTCGTTGAGCACTCACCCAAGACCGGACCATCGGCTTCCCATCTAAAACATATTTCTTGCACCTACTGGATGTCAGCCGGCGCTCCGACGGCAGCCGGCAGAGCCCGTCCCATGATCACCTCGCAGCGTTGCGGCTTGCCCGTTGTGCGCACGGCACGGGAGCAGCTGCCAAGCAGGGCGGTGTTGTCGTTGTAGAGCGTCTGCATGGTCTGCAGCCGGTCGCTGAGGTCCAGATCATAGGCGTCCATCAGCGCCCACCCCGCCTTCCAGCGATCGGTCTGGCCGGTGGCAAGCGCCGCCAGATGGCTGCCGCCCGGCAGCAGGGTGGCCGCCAGCGGATACAGCGCAAAGCCCATCAGCAGCGCCAGGGCAGCGGCGAGCCCGACCGCCCAGCCCTGCCGCTTGCGCGACCGGGCACTTGCGACGAGGGCACGCAGATCCCGGAGGTCCTCACGCAGGCTGCTGGCGGTGTCCTCCATGCTTTGCGCAGCGGGACGAACGGTCCGCCCAACCCCCTCCGCCACGCTTTTGGCGACCACCATCGGCAGATCGGTTCTGTGCCCGGGCAGCCCCACCAGCGCCTCGACCTTCAAGCTCTGCGCTCGCACCGCCTCGCGCAGCGCGATCAGCTCCTCCCGGCTGTCAGGCGGCAGGGGCAGGGTGTCGAGCCGCTCCAGGAGGCGCTCGATGCGCTGCTCCTGAACAACCGCAGCCGCCTCCTGGCGAGCGGCGATCTGCGTCAGACCCGCATCGAGCTGCTCCTGACCGCGCGCCAGAACGTTCAGGGCGGCCACCCAGCGGTCGGACGCGTCCGAGCCGCCTGGATCCTGCTCCGACCCGTGCCCGCTCTCCCGGCCCTTAAAGTCCATATCCAAGATCGATCTCCCGGCCGCGGTCGATACGATGCTCCAGCGTCTCAACCAGTGTCTCGGCCAGCGGTCTCTCACTCAAGCGTTCACGACTCATGCCGAGCTCGCTCCAGCGCTCCCGCAAGCCCTGTTCGAGGGCCGATCCGGGCGCCACCGTGCGGGCGAGCTCGATCCGCTCGGCCTCCAGAACCTCCCGCGCCTCCGTCCCGTCGCGTCCCCCGCCCAGCCCCCGTGTGATCGCCTCCTCCCGCGCGTCCAGCGCACGCCAGGCCAGGAGGAAGCGATCGCTCTGCGTTTGCGGATCGAGACGGGCCTGCGTCTCGCGATCGAGACCGGCGTGAAGCGCCTGGATCCGGTCGTAGCCACGCAAGTCCTCGAGCGCGGCCTGGGTCGGCCCGTCATAGCGCAGCGCCGACAGGAGCCGCTCCTGCGTGCCTGGCTCGAGCCGATCGAGCGCCGCCCCGGCGTCCCTCAGGGCTCGGGCGTCGCCCGCCAGCGGCTCCAGCCCGCGCTGCAGGGCTGGACGCACCACGTCCTGCGCCCGGGCCCAGCGATCGATCGCCTTGAACAGCTCGACCTGGGGGGCGGCCACCGGCACAGGCGGGGCGGCGTCCGGAGAGGGAGCCGACCGCTCCGCACCCGGGGCCGGCGCCTGTCCGAACCGGGGCGGCTGGAAGCCGGACAGCGGACGTTCCGCCTCAAGCCCACCCTGCCGCGCAAATCGCGGCGGCTCGAACCGGGGTGCAGGAGCGGTCAGCGCCTGCGTGGCCTCTTCACGGGGCGCCCATGCCTGCTCCAGCGCGATCTCCAGGCTGCTGCGAACCCCGAACGCCTCCGCGATCCCGCGCCGCTCCGCAAAGTCCTTGAGAGCCATGCGCTCCGTGGATGCCTGACGCTCGGAGGGAGCCTGGCGCTCCGGCCCGTAGTCCAGCGTCATCTCCTTGGACCCGTCGCGCCCCAGCCGCGCCTGCAACGCGGCAAAGTCCTTGAACTCAGCTTGGCTGGCATAAAGGCCGACCCCGTCGCGATGACGCGTCATCGCCACATAGGTCAGATGCCGGTCCATCGTCGACGAGGCCAAGACATAGGCCCGGTCCACCGTCGCCCCTTGCGTCTTGTGGATCGTCGTGGCGTAGCCATGGTCAAAGGATCGGTAACCTGTCGTGGGTAGAGTGAGCGGCGGACGGCTCTCCCCGTCCAACCCTCTGCCGTCGAGCCGCACTTGTATCGCGTCGGGCTCGACGGCCGTCACCGTTCCCAGCATGCCGTTCTTCACCCCCAGCGCGCGATTGTTCTCCAGCATCACGATCCGGTCGCCCGGCGCAAAGGCGCGCGAGCCGTTCACGGTCTCGTAGCGCTGCTCACGCCCATTGAGGTCCGGACGATCCCCCCGCACGTTGTCGCCCTCGCCGCGCGCCAGAAGGCCCGCAACCTGCAGCCCGTCGCGGATCCCGGCGTTGATCGCTTCCACATCGACACGCCGATGCGCCATCGCCACCTGCGTCGCCTCCGGTCGCTCGCTGCGGTCGCAGAGATACGTCGCCACCAGCGCCGCACGCGCCGCCCGCCCGTCCGGCGCAAACTGAACCGCACCGTGACGCTCAAAGGCGGCCAGCGCCTCCGCCGTGCGGTGCGTGGCGAACTGGCGCGACGCCTCGCACTGCCAACTCTCCCGCTGCCGGCGGATCTCGGCGAGCTCGGCAAACCCGACCCGCTCGATCACCGCGCGGAACGGCGCGCCGGCGCCGATCGCCTGCAGCTGCTCGTGATCGCCCACCAGAACCAGCTTGGCCCCCCGACGCTCCGCTTCCTCGATGAACCCCGCCATCTGACGCGAGCCCACCATGCCCGCCTCGTCGATCACCAACACATCGCTGGGCCCGAGCTCGGATCGCCCCTGGCTCCACGACATCTCCCACGACGCCAGCGTTCTCGACGCGATGCCCGACGACTGCTCCAGGCCCTCCGCCGCCTTGCCCGACAGGGCCGCGCCATGGACGCGGTACCCTTGCGCCTCCCAGGCCTCGCGCGCCGCCTCCAGCATGGTCGACTTGCCCGACCCGGCAAAGCCCACCGCCGCGCTGATCTGCGGCGCACCGGTCACGTGCGCGATCGCCGCCCGCTGCTCCACTGAGAGCCCGGCCGAGGCGTCTCCCGTTCGCGCCCGGATCGCCGCGCTCTGCCGCTCCATTGCTTGCGCCACATGCACGGGATCGACGCCATGCCGGCACGTCTCCACCATGCGCTCGGCACCCGCCGCCAACCCCTGCTCCAGAGCCAGCATCTCCCGCGTGGAATAGCGGGCCAGCTCCGCTCCCCGCTCTCCCTTCCGGGCCGGTTGCAGCTCGCACAGCTCGGGGCTCGCCATTGCCACCGCAAAGGCGTTGCGGAACACCAGTTCGTCGGACGGCAGGTAGCGATGGAGAACGGCGGCCACGTCGTGCCGCGTGAACACGCTTCGCTCTTCCGTGACCAGACGCAGCGCGTCGGTGGGATCGCGCAGGAGGAGATCGCGATTGCGCTCCGCCGCCTCGCGCTCCAGCCGCACGCGCTCGACCTCCTGGCCGCGCCGGTCCATCTGCGAGGCATGAACGCCCATGTGATGGGTCGGCTCGACCGTGAGCCCGCGATCGGCATGCGAGCGGTGATCGATGCGAAGGTCGTGTCCGGCGAGCGCCAGATGCCGGTTCGAGATCTCCGCGAACGTGGCGCGAACATCGCGGATCTGCATCGGCGCGGTGGGCAACCCCGCCTCCAGAAGCCGGGCATTGCGCCATTCCAGCTCGATCTTCTCGCCGAACCCCTCCGCGCTGACCTGCCGTGTGCTCATCAGCATGTGAGCGTGGTGATTGCGAATGTCGCTGTTGCTCTGCGGCTCGTGCAGGGAGAAGTCCACGACCGCACCGTAGCGATCGGCCAAGCCATGGGCGAACTCCTGCACCAGCGCGATGCGCTGCGCCTCGGTCAGCTCGTGCGGAAGCGCGATCTCGAACTCGTCGGCGGTGCGGGCATTCCGTCGCGTCTCGACCTGCTCGGCAGCGTTCCACAAGCGCGAGCGGTCCAGAGCCCATTCGGCCTCCACACCGGCGGGAAGCACGATCTCGCTATACGCCACACCACCTTTGGCACGATAATCATGAACCAGCCCATCGCGCTGGTTCACCAAGCACTCTGCCGAGCGATACGCGGCCGCAGCCACGGCGCTGCGCCCGGCACTCCGGGCAATCGGCTTCATCGAGCAGTGGTAGATAGCCAGACGGAAAGCTCCAATGGATCAGGCGATAGCCGCCCTCTTATTACAAAAAATGGCGCATCGCCATAAGTGCGCACTTGTGAACTCAAATCCTTCGCTTTGCTCCGGCTTTGAGCCACGTGACGGGCGCCCTCGACAAACCAGTCGTGGCCAGGCTTGATCCGCAGCAGGATTCGAGCAAAAGCAGCCATCATGATGACGCTGACGACTCCAACAACGCTGGGAGCGCCCAAGCTCTAAGTGCTAACAGTGTCTGCTTACAGATAAGGATTGAGACCACGAATGGCCCGGAAGACGATCGAGCAACGACTCGCCGAGATCGAGAACCAGCGCAAGACGCTCAAGGCGCGCCTGGGCAAGCAGGAGCGGGCCCAGGACACGCGGCGCAAGGTGCTGCTTGGCGCGCTCGTCCTGCACAAGCTGGAATCCAACGGCAACGAGGAGATGGGCCGCAAGCTGCGCGAATGGCTGCGCCGCGAACTGCCGGGCTTCCTCCAGCGCGACATCGACAAGGCGCTGTTCAGGGATCTGCTGGAAGCACCTGCGTCCGAGCCGTCCGTCGAAAGCTGAACGCGAACCGTCGAAGCGGACCGGCAAGGAGGAAGAGATCGTGGCACCTGTCGAGCCATCCAGCGCAGCGCTCAGCGCGTTCGATCAACGGGCGTTGGGCTTCACGCGGTTGCTCGCCACCCTCAACAACCAGATGGAACCCGATCAGGCCTACAACAAAGCCTGCAAAGCGTTCGACATCGATCCCGATGACGCGGATGAACTCCTGCAGCGAGGCCGGGCGCTCGAACGAGATGGCGTTGCTGCAACGCGCTAGAACGTGGTGGACGCTTCCATTCTCTGGAAATGGATTGGTGTTCCCGTCAACATTCCAGAGTGGAGTTTTTCCAATGCGGCCCAAGCCCTCTGAGCTCGATTGCCCTTCGGCAAACGAAATCGATCGCCATGTGGGTGCGCAGATCAAACGATTGCGCACAGAGAACAAGCTCACGATGGTCGATATCGCACAGGCGATCGGGGTTACCTACCAGCAGATCCAGAAATACGAGGAGGGCACAAACCGGGTCTCAGTCCGCATGCTCTATCGGCTCGCCCTGTTTTTCAAAGTGCCGGTAACCGCCTTCTACGATGGCCTCGAAGCGGAGAAGGACACCCTTCCGTCGGATCAGCCCATCATGGCATCGCAGTCCGGGTACGCAGATATGGTCGATGATGCGCAATCTCTCTTGCGTGTGCCTTTGTCCGTGCGGGGCCCTGTCGTGGCGCTCATCAAGGTCCTGGCAACAAGCCAGCCGCGCTCAACCCAGAAACCCTAATTTCAGATTGGATCCCATCCCTTCAGCGTAACAGGGCGAAGTTGAAACCCACACTCGTTTACCGCGTCAGCGCCGCGTCAGCCGAGACCATTAAGCATTAGGCTCAACGAGGTTTCACCATGACCAACCGCTACCGACCCAACGAAGCCGATTGTCCGGTTCCCCTCACGCTGTTGAGCCTTCTCCTCCGGATCAACGAAGAGCAGGCCGCTCACCACCTCCAACAACTGCCCGAACAGCAACGCGTCGATCTGGCCTTCTTTTGCTTCGCACGGGCTCACATGCGCCCTCTCGCCTTGCGTATCGCCGCTCTTTGCAGTGATGAGGCGCTAACCCGTTCCACAGGCCTCCTCGGCGAAATCCTCCTCGAACAATCGAAGAAAGGTCCCACCAAAAGCCGAACATTGGAAGGTCCCTACAAGCGAACCGTCACGCTAGCACGGTGCGCTTGAGCCGCCATGCCTCATTGGGTAGGTTAGGTTTCGCGTAAGACCGCGTTTGAAGCCTTTAAGATTCCCAACATTATGACAACCCATCGACAGGCTTACGCAACGTCTACAATTCTAATAGTGTGACGACTTCAGATCTCACTGGATACAGTTTTTCAATAATTCAGACCCACGATACACGATATAAGATCTTTAGTACCTAATTCGGAAAGCAATGTCCTCAGATACATTCCGTTTCCCCGGTAAGGTCGCTGAAAATTTTATCGCGACATCCGATACCAATTTGGTGCTTCTTCTGAACTGTCTCTATGGAAGCGAAACGATAGATCGCTCCGATTATAGAAAAGCCCTTGAATCCATCGGAAACAAGGCCCCAACCGCATGGCTCGGATCTGAATAGGGTGACTTAATCAGATGCTTGATCGGTGTGTCTCGGAAGCTGAGCGACAAACCAACCTCGCTCCGGAAGCACCAGCAAGACAAAGGCGGGCTACGTACGACCAAGCGAGATGATCTGTCTGAAACGATACGGTCTCCGTGGCTGCCGTATACCGCTGGATAACGTTGTTTAGTCGGCTTGATATCGAAATTTTAACCCGTATACCGTGTGCCCGTTGAGAGTGCGCTGCATCATCCCTTGCAGTGGCAGGAGATGGGGCTTCCACGGAATGGCCAGAGATAAGGCCCTGCGCCAGCAGTCCGCAGTCTGCAACGCCGGCGATTGGCGGGTTGGTGATAGACGCGGCGCCGTTCTGCTCCTGCGCCTCCAGCGAGTGGCGCCGGGCCTCGTCCGTTGAGCCTTGCCTTTGCCAAGAGCATCCTCCGGCTTCTCGTCGTCCTTTGGCCGTTCTATGCCCTTCTCGCATCCCGCTGGCTGGGTGACGCCGCCTGGTTCTGGTTGGCCTCCAACAGCACGCTCCTTGAAATGTTTTGGCAGGTCGCACCCGGCTTTGGGTCTGCCGTTGGACCCGTGCTGGTCCTCCTCGGAGCTTTGATCCTCTGCCAGATTGCGATTGTCGGGACGTTGGCCGTGACGATGGCGTCTCTGGTTTTGGGCGCGTCCGTTCTCTGGTCACTGGCGTGCGAACTCCTGCGACTTTGGCCATATATCGGCGTGTCGCGGCTTCCTGACATTGCCTTCGCCTTTGACCGTGGACCCGTTCTAGCAGTGCTGCTGGCCACCTTTGCGATGCACGCCGCTCATCGGTTCGTCAGGGGGCGGCCTGTCCTGCCCGGTGCCTCGATCAAGCGCTCGAGCACCAGCGTTCATGGGCAAGCCGACTGGCTCGATCCGGCCCGAACACGCGACCTTCTCGGGCGCGGCGAAATCGTTCTTGGCGAAGCCTATCGCGTTGACCGATCGAAGGTCGCCAAGACCCGCTTCGATCCCTCCGACAAAACCACCTGGGGCGAAGGAGGGCAGCATCCGCTGCTGCGAACCGACGGGCTTCTCGATAGCGGTCATGTTCTCGCCTGCATCGGCTCGGGCGGCGGCAAGACCGCCAGCCTCGTGATCCCGACCGCCGCCGGTTGGCCGAGCGGCCTCGTCGTTCTCGACATCAAGGGCGAGGTTCACGATCGCGTGGCAGCGCTGCGGTCGGGCAATGGCCGACGTGTTGTCGCTCTCCGGCCTGGCGATCCCGCAAGCGCCAGCTTCAACGCCCTCGCCTGGATCGATCGCACCAGCGACCGCGCGCTTATCGACATCCGCCGTGTGGTAGCCTGGCTGATGGGTGAGACCCCGTCCGAGAAGGCCTCCACCAATCAGTACTTCCGGGACACCTCGGCCGCTCTGATCGCGGCCATCGTTGCCGACATCGTCTTCGATCCGGATCTCGACGACGAGAAGCGCACGCTCACGAGCGTTCGCCAGTTCCTTACTCTGCCACGCCCGGTGCTCTTGAAGCACCTCGACAACATCCATGCCAAAGGCCCGGACTATGGCTTCGGCTTTCCCGCCCAGATCGCCGGCAATCTCAAAGGCATCACCGAGAAGCAGTTCGATGGCTTCTATGGCCAGGCCGGGACTGCGACCGCCTGGCTCTCGATCCCGAGCCTTGCCGCCCTCGTCAGCGCCGGCACGCCCACGACCTTCCGCACCAGCGAACTGCGAACCGGCAATCTCGACGTCTTCCTTTGCATCGATCTCGGCACCCTCAACGACTTCCCCGAACTCGCCCGCCTCGTGATCGGCTCGCTCCTGAACGAGCTCTATCTCGCCAAGGGCCAGCTAGCCGGGCGCACCCTGTTCCTGATCGATGAGGCGGCCCGCCTTGGGTACATGCGCATGCTGGAGGAGGCTCGCGATGCCGGTCGCGGCTTCAAGATCAATCTCATGCTGATGTTCCAGACCCTCGGCCAGATGGACGTCTATGGCCGCTCCGGCGTTCGCCAATGGATGGATGTCGCCGCGATCAAGGTCTTCTCCTCGATCGGCGATCCCGACAGTGCCGAGACGATCTCCCGGCAATGCGGCGAGTTCACCGCTCTGGCCTCCGGCACGAGCACGGGTACCGGAACCTCCCATCGCAAGGATGAACTCTTCGGCAGCTCGAGCCGCAACAGCGGATCGTCCACCAGCGAGGTTGCCCGTCGCCTGATCCGCCCGGAAGAGGTTCTGACGCTGCGCGGCGACGAGCAGCTGATCCTCGTCAAGGGCCAGCCCCCGATCCGCTGCGGCAAAGCCTTCTGGTTCCGTCGTCCTGAGCTGAAGGCTGCGCTGGCATCGAGTTCATTTGAAGGTGGCAGGGCATGAGGCAAGCCATGATCCCGAAGAGGGTCCAGTGGTCCCGTCGGCGCAAACCCGTGCTGGTGGCGGTCGCGGTCACAGCAGCGCTGGGATTGGGCGCAGCGATCGTGACCGTGACAGGGCACGGGGGAGCGAGCGACCGTCTCACGGCTGCACAGACCACGCAGCGTGCCAGCGCCTTTACCGGCACCCTGGCTCTGCCTCTCGTGGCTCTCTCCGATCGCGACGCTGCGATCGGAACCATGGCGCTGCCGCCAGAAGCCGAGGCGAGCCTGAAAGCCGACCTCGAAGCGGGCCGAACCGGTCTGGCCTGGCTTTCGCTCTGGGATGACCAGGCCGAGGACGGCGACAGTGTCCGGATCTCGGCAAGTGGCTTTGCACTCGATCTCGAACTCTACAACGCCCCGCATCGCATCGGCATTCCGGTTGCGGGGCAAAGCCCCGGTCTGGCGATCACTGGCCTTCACGATGGTGGAGGCGGCATCACCCTCGGGATCCAGACCACGGATGGCGTCGTCCTGACGCCGGTCCTTCAACCAGGGCAGGTCCTGCCCATCGGTCTTCGATGACGGGACGCTTCGGGCTTCGACAACTGGCGACAGTTGCTGGAGCCATTCTCCTCACTGTCTGGCTGTTTCCGGCACTGGAGCTCGCCCTGCTCGCTGCCACCATCACCCTCGCCGTCGCCGCCCTCCTCGGCCTTGCCCACGAACACGGCCTGACCTCTCCTCTCAGATCGAAAGCACCCATGGCCGCCGACCTCCTCGACCAGTTCACCAACCGGCAGGCGCTGGAGAACCTCGTCAGCGCCGCACAGGTCTCCGAACTCATCGATGCCGCCGCGCTCACCGATACCTTGAAGAGCAAGGTTGTCGGCCAGGATGGGGTGATTGCGGATGTCGCCCTGACCATCCGTCGGCGCCTTGCCATGGAACGCCGCGAGAAGCCGGTCGGTGTGTTCTGCTTTGCCGGTCCCCCCGGCGTCGGCAAGACCGAGCTCGGCAAGCAGCTCGCCGCCGCCCTTGGACGAGGCTACCTGTTCTTCGACATGTCGACTTGTTCGCAGCCCGAAGGCGCCTCCACGCTCTTCGGCTCACCCAAGGGCTACATGGGCTCGGACAGCTATGGTCAGCTAACCTCGGGCCTGCGCGACAAGCCCGCCAGCCTCGTTCTGCTCGACGAGTTCGAGAAGGCAAGCCCCGATGTGATGCGCCGGTTTCTCACCGCCTGGAACGACGGCTTCGTTACCGAAACCTCCGATGGGCGCAAGATCGCAACCAACCGCGCTATGTTCGTCCTAACCACGAACGCCGCGGCAGACAGGATCAGCGATCTCGCCCGTGAGATCACCGATCGCGACGGCTTGGCCAGTGCCTCCAAGGCCGCTCTGCGGGAGGGCGGGTTCCCGCCCGAGGTTCTGTCGCGCATAGATCAGGTCTTCTCGTTCCGCCCACTGGAGGGGCTCGACGTCGCCCGCGTCGCCGTCGTCCAGATCCTCGCCATCGTCGAATCCTATGGCCTGTCCGTCGGCAATAACGGCATCGACGCCGAACTTCTGTTCGAGACGATGCAGCGCGCCGGGGTGCTGCAGGCTGCAGGCGGTGTTCGCGAGATCGTCCGCGCCATCGAGGACCAGATCGCCGATGTCCTGATCGAGGCGAAGGCCGCAGGCGCCTCCAGCGTTCGGTTGATCGCAACTCGTAGCGAGCGCGGCGAGCTCACCGCCGATGTCGAGCGCCTTTCCTGATGGGTGCGGTGCGGCTCTGGCACGAGGCGCCACTCTGGCGACAGGCCGTGCTGGGCACAGCGCTGGGAACAGCCTTGGTGGCGATCACGCCGGCAGCGTGCTCCTCGCAAGGATCGACGTCACCGGCGTCAGGCCCCACTCCGCCTTCAGCCGGTGGCAGCTACACGTCCCCCGGATCGCCGCCAGCCGCGTCGACCGCTGCCGCCCCATCTAATGCGGTGGTTCCACCCGGACCCACTGCTGGCATGACCCTCATTCCCTCGCCATCGGCCCCGGTACCATTCACCCCACCAACCATCGCGCCGAACAGCACGATCGGACCGGCAACGATCACGCCGTTGCAGACGACGCCGACGCCCGGGTTCGGAACGATCCGCGCCGCTCCTCCTCGCCCCCAATCCGATACGATCCCGCCACGGACAACACCATGACCCGATCCCTTCTTCTGCCTCTCGCCCTGATCGCAGCTCTCAACGGCTCCGTTTCGACTGTAGCAGCACAGACCCCGCAAGCCGCACCTGCCTCGCCGGCAACTTCAGCTCCTTCGCCCGACGCACGGATCGATGGTGTCGAGACCCGAATGAACACCATTGATGCCAAGCTCGATCAGCTGCTGAATGTCCTCGACGCACAAAAAGCGAAAACGCCGACCCCACTGGCAGCCGCTACCCCACCGGTCTCGAGTTCAAATTCGACTTCGCCAGACGCTGGCTCCCCTCCACTTGCCAACGGTGCCGCGATCGTTCCTGCAACGGCCACAGCGACCACTGGCACGCAGCTCCAACCCGGTTGGGTGGTTCGGACGTTCCCGCTGTTGTCGCACCGTTTTCTGGATAAAACGGGCGACGTCCTCAGTGCTTTCGTGCTCCCCGAAAGCACCTTCCACCTGAACGACCACGTCCCTCATTCTCTGTTCGCGAAGTCGACGAAGGTCGCCTACGAGCTCACCGGGTTCCTCGATGTGAAAGAGGCTGGCGACCATTCGCTCGGCCTCATCATCGACGAAGCCGGTTCTTCATCCTGCGCAGCTCGCGCCTCGATCGAGAACCAGGTCGTGTTCGAGATCAACGAGATGAAGGGCGCGGACAAAGCCTTCGATCCCCTCATCGGCGTCGCCAAGCTCGACCGCGGCCTCTACCAAGTCCAGGTCTGGATCGGTTGCGAAAATCGCGGGACAACGGCACCTCGGGCGCGGATCATTTCACGATCGCCTTCCATGTCGGCACCCGACGTTCTGCCCCCTGGCGCAATCGGCCACCGAGAACTCTAAGTCTTGAACTCCAGCCCGACATGGCGGTTCTCTCGGGAGCCCCACAAGGGCGAGGGGCCTTTCTGAACTGCGTAGGAGCTATCAGGCCGCCTCGGCGTTAGGTCCGTTCAAAGGCTGCGATATTCCTCGCGGCTTCAGAACGGAGAATTATGATGCAGCTTCCCAACGGTGCGACGGTTGCAGTTGTCGATGGCCAGAAACTCAGCCTCTTTCGCAACAGCGGCGACGAAGCCAACCCGAGCCTCACCGCACTGCCTGCAGAAGCCGTCAACACCGACAACAAGAGCGGAGGCAAAGGCCACGCCAGCAGTTCGGCCAATCCGGATGACAACACGCAGGACGAAGACGGCTTCGTAACCGGCGTGATCGATATCCTGAACAACCAGGCCATCTCCGGCAAGCTGTCGAAGCTCGTGGTGATTGCCGCCCCGAGGGCGCTCGGCGAGATGCGCAAACACTATCACGTCAAGCTGAAAGAGGCCCTTGTCGGCGAGATCTCGAAGGATCTCACGGGCCAGACCAGTGGCGACATCGAGAAGGCCATCGCAGCGGCCTGATGTCCTCGAACTGAGGTCGTTCATTTGGAGGCGTCGCTCGTTTGAGCGGCGCCTCTCCCGTTCCAAAATTTTGACGTGAACAGGCGAGTTGGAGAGGCTTCACTCTCAGCCATACGTCGTCGGTCACGCAGACCATGTGCCCCCAGAAGCGCCAAGCGGAGGAGAGCAGATGTTCCATTCCCGTTGGCACGGCACCTCGCTCTCCATCCGCTCATCCGTGTTCTGATTTTCCAGTCCTAAGGCGCTGAAATCTCGGGGGTGTCCAACACCTGTCCAACACCTGTCCGACGCCCGTTCATCCGACAAGACGCTTCCACCATGGCCGGCGCATCTGCTGCAGCTCGGCCCGCAGGCGCGCCAAATCTTCGCCCGTTCGACGGTCGTTGTCCGCCTGTTGGACGGCCCCGGTCGCGAGGTCTGCGACCCGACGTAGAAGCTCGTCTACCCTGCCCCGTTCGGCGTCGGCCCGGTCACGCTCCCGATCCGCCCGAGCGCGCTCGTCGTCAGCTCTGGCGCGCTCGGCATGGAACGCGGTCTCCCCACGCTGGACGGCCTCTCGGAGGCTCTCGATATGCGCTTTCAGAGCCGCGATCGTACGCTCGTCGTACGGCTGTTCATCGGCCGTTTCGTCGGTCTCGTCGTCCTTGGGTTTGCGCGCCGTGGTGCTGGCGGCAACGTCCTGCCAATCGACCCAGACCCGCACCTTGCCATCGTTTCCGGACTGTTTGCGCAGACGAAGGCGCATGGCCTTCTGTCGAGCCGCTTCAGACGATACGCCAAGACGCTCGCCTAACTCACTGTAGGTCAACCAGTCTTCAGCCATGTCATACACCCGTTGAACGCCTGTTGATCACGTGTTGAACATGATCGACACCAAGCCTTGTCTGGGCGTGGACGGCTGTTCGACGGCCGTTCAACAGAGGGGAGCGAGACCATCGAGATCGGGCATGAAAGGGGACGTCATAGGCTCGCCGGGAGCATTTGAACGTATCGCCAGATGAAGCCCAAAACCCGCCCGAGAGAGGCCACTGGCGCGCGGTTCTTAGAACCGTTTTAGAACATAGCAATTGCTGACAATTTCGTGAAGGATTAAGAGGGCGAGACGGGAAAGGTCCCGTTTTTGTCCCTCTTCGCTTCGTGTCCGGCCATGCTCGTCCCGTTCCTCATCATGCTTCGCGAAGGGCTAGAAGCCGCCCTGATCGTGGGGATCGTCGCGGGTTATCTCTCGCGTACCGGGCGCGGTGTCTGGATGCCGGCGGTCTGGATCGGCATCTTCCTGGCCGTAGCCCTGGCTCTCTTCGTCGGCGCCGGCCTGCAGCTGGCGAGCGCCGAATTCCCGCAGCGCACGCAAGAGCTGTTCGAAGCGCTGGTCGGCTTCGTGGCCGTGGGGATCCTCACCTCCATGGTCCTGTGGATGCGCCGCGCCGCCAGCTCGCTGAAGACCGAGCTGCAAAGCTCGATCGACACAGCGCTCTCGGCTTCGCGCACGCGCGGCCTAGCGCTGGTCGGCCTCGTCTTCTTCGCGGTGGCACGTGAGGGACTGGAGTCAGTCTTCTTCCTCCTGGCAATTTTCCAACAGAGCCCCGGCGCCTCGGGGCCGCTGGGCGCGCTGCTCGGCCTCGTGGTCTCGGCTCTCATCGGCTACGGCATCTATGCCGGAGGCGTGCGGCTGGATCTCCGGCGCTTCTTCCGTTGGACAGGCGTGTTCATTCTCTTCGTCGCAGCGGGCATCCTGTCGGGCGCGCTGCGCCATCTGCACGAGGCCGGGGTATGGAACGGGCTTCAGACGGTCGTCTTCGACCTCAGCCCTGTCCTGCCCGTGGACGGACTGCCGGGTAGCATCCTGTCCGGCCTGTTCGGCTATCTCGCAGACCCGACGGTCGGGGAGCTCTTGGTCTATGTCGCCTACCTCGCGGTGACGCTCACCGCCTTCCTGCGACCCTCTACGCCGGGTCGGCGCCCCGCCGCCGCGCTGAGTTGAGCCGAACCCAAGGATCGATCATGTCAGGGTCCACCCCTCCATCCGGCGGCTCGAACCGGCTCCTTCTGTGGGGGGCAGCCGGGTCCGGCCTCCTGATGCTCGCCGGGCTCGGCGCCTTCGCCTATGCCTCGCAGCTCGCAGCCACGCGCGCGGCTGGCCAGAGCGACGGGGCTGTCACCGTCACGCTGCGGGACAATCGCTGCCAACCGAACGCACTGACCGTCCCCGCCGGACGCACGCTTTTTCGGGTCGTGAACGAGACCGACCGTGCCGTGGAATGGGAGATCCTCGACGGTGTCATGGTGCTGGAGGAGCGCGAGAACATCGCGCCCGGCCTGTCTCAGACCTTGGCCGCACGGCTGCGGCCCGGCGAATACGCCGTCACCTGCGGCCTCCTGTCCAATCCTCGCGGCATCTTGACCGTAACCCCTTCCGCTGACTCCGGAGGCGCGAACGAGCGCCCGGCGCTGACCGCCTTCATCGGCCCGCTGGCGGAGTATCAGGTCTTCGTGGCGCTTCAGTCTCGCGCCCTGGCGCGCGACGTGGCAGCGCTCGACGAGGCGATCCGCGCCGGGGATCTCGCGGCTGCGCGCGCGCTCTATACCGAGGCGCGGGCGCCCTATGCCCGGCTCGCGCCCGTCGCCGGGCGCATCGGCGACCTTGCCAACGCAATCGATCCGCTCGCCACCTATCTGGAGAAGCGCGAGGAGGACCCCGCCTTCACCGGCTTCCACCGCATCGAATACGGGCTGTTCGCGCGCGGCACGCTCGATGGGCTGGCTCCGATCTCAGCGCGGCTCGTCGCCGATGTCGAGACGCTTCAGGCCCGTCTGCGCGCTCTGCGACTGCGACCCGAGACGATGGGCGAAGGTGCGGTGCGAAGCCTCGGCGCTCTCGCCGACACGCTCTCCGCCGGCGGGGCCGAGCTTTACGCCCATAGCGACCTGGCCGACGCAGAGGCGACCCTTGCCGGCGTCGCTAAGATCGTGACGCTCGTCAAGCCCGTGGCGACCGACGCCGCGCCCGGGCAATTTGGCGCGGTGGAATCCGCGCTCGCAAGCGTGAACGGACAACTCGCGGCGCTTCGCGAGGGCGACCGCTATCCCGACGTGCGCACCATGCCGGAGCCCCAGCGCGCGGCGCTGGTCGATGGTGTGAAAGCGCTCGGCCAGGTGATGGACCAGCTCAACGCAGCGGTCGGGTTCGGGCAGGACGGCGCATGACGGGCGACACCAGAACCTCGGACTCCGGCTTCGTCACCAATCGGCGTCGGCTCCTTGTCGGCTTTGCCGGTGGTGCGACGGCCGCTGCGGTGGCGCTTCGCCCCTCCGGCGCCTCGGCAGGCCCGGGGCCGGACGAGCAGGTGTCCGAAGTGCCTCGCAGCGATCGGGCGCGGGAGGTTCAACCGTTCGAAGGGCGCCATCAGAGCGGCATCGTCACGCCCAGACCCGCCGCCGGCATGATCGCCTCCTTCGACACGCTGGCCGAGAGCTCGGAGGATGTCGAGCGGCTGCTGCGCACCCTGACCGAGCGCTTTCGCTCCCTGATGGCAGGCGGCCCGGTGCCCGAACTCGACCCGAAGCTGCCGCCAGCCGATTCCGGCATTCTCGGCCCCGTCCCGGCTGCCGACAACCTGACTATGACGCTGTCGCTCGGCCATTCCTTCTTCGACCAGCGTCCGTGGTTGGCGCCCCTGACGCCGCGACGCCTGCAGCGCATGACGCAGTTCCGCAACGACGCCCTGAACGCCTCGCTCTGCCACGGCGACCTTTCGCTTCAGATCTGTGCCAACACGCCGGACGCCACGATCCATGCGCTGCGAGACATCATCAAATCGCTGCCCGACCTTCTGGTGATCCGCTGGAAGCAGGAAGGCACCGTGCCGATCCTGCCGCCGAGCCGCGACGGGACGCATGAGAGCGCGCGCAATTTCCTCGGCTTTCGGGATGGGTCGGCCAATCCAGACTCGCGCGACACGGCCATGATGGAGAGCGTCGTCTGGGTCGGGGACGCGGGAAACGAACCGGACTGGGCTAGAGACGGCACCTATCAGGCGGTCCGCATCATCCGTAATTTCGTGGAACGATGGGACCGCACGCCGCTGGGCGAGCAGGAGGCCATCCTTGGCCGGCGCAAGGCCAGCGGCGCGCCGCTGGACGGCGGCACGACGGAGAGCCACGTGCCGGATTACGGCCGAGATCCGGAGGGCGCCCTCACCCGGCTCGACGCCCATATCCGCCTTGCCAATCCGCGCACGCCGGAAGCGCGCGCCAGCCTGATGCTGCGCCGCCCCTTCAACTATTCGAACGGCGTCACCAAGAACGGCCAGCTCGACCAGGGCCTGCTCTTCATCGCCTATCAGGCCGATCTCGAACGAAGTTTCATCGCGGTCCAGAGGCGGCTCGATGGCGAGCCGCTCGAGGAATACATCAAGCCGGTCGGCGGCGGCTATTTCTTCACCCTGCCCGGCGTCCGGGACGGCGAGGACTTTCTCGGCCGCTCGCTTCTCGAAGCGGCAGCCAGTCGCAAATCTTAACGGAGACCTGACTCATGAAGACCTCTCTCCTGCGTGGCGCGGCGCTGGCCGTCCTTCTGGCAGGCCCCGCCCAAGCCGAAGTCTCGCCGCTCGACATTGTGCAACCGGTGGCCGAGTACAAGATCTACGTCTCCGAGAAGCTTGCGCAGCTCGCCAAGGACACGAAGGCCTTCACCAATGCCGTGAAGGCAGGCGAGTTGGAGAAGGCCAAGACGCTCTTCGCGCCGACGCGGATGAGCTACGAGGCGGTGGAGCCGATCGCCGAGCTATTCAGCGATCTCGACGGTTCGATCGACTCGCGCGCCGACGACCATGAGAAACACGAGCAGGATCCAGGCTTCACGGGCTTCCACCGCCTGGAATACGGTCTGTTCTCGCAGAACTCCACCGAAGGGCTGGCGCCCGTTGCTGACAAGCTACTGGCGGACGTGACCGAGTTGGAGAAGCGGATCTCCGATCTGGCCCTGCCGCCGGAAAAGGTCGTGGGTGGAGCCGCCGCCCTCATGGAAGAGGTCGCCGCGACCAAGATCTCCGGCGAGGAAGACCGCTACAGCGGCACCGACCTTTGGGACTTTAGGGGCAATTTCGACGGCTCCAAGAAGATCTACGAACTCGTCCGCCCGCTCATCGAGAAGGGCGACACGGCCTTTGTCGGCAAGGTCGACAAGAGCTTCGCCACCGTTGACACGACGCTCGACAAATATCGGACCAGCACGGGCTATGAGAAATACGAGAAGCTGACGGACGAGGATCGCAAGGTCCTGTCTGCCAATGTCAACTTGCTGGCCGAAAATCTCTCGACGCTGCGCGGCAAGCTCGGCCTGAACTGAGACAGCATCGCCCGGCCGCTCTGCCCCAGGGGCTTGGATCAGGCCCTTGTCGCCGTGCTCGCTCCTACGAACAGGCCCTGCATCGGGCCTGTTCGTAGGATGTGTGGCGAAGAAGGCTAAACGAACAGGCGGACCGCTACGAACCCTCCGACCAGGGCTGCCAGCGCCAGGCTGAACACGACCGCTAGGCGCTTTTCGATGAAGTCCCGGATGGGTGGGCCGAACCAGTAGAGAAGACCGACGACGACGTAGAAGCGGACGGCTCTCGCAACGATGGCCGACAAGAGAAACACGACTGGGTTCAGCGCGGTGGCACCGCTGGCGATGGTGACGACCTTGAAGGGGAACGGGGTCAGGCCGCCGGCGATCAGGACGATCCAAACGCCCCATTCGTTGTAGGTGACGGCGAAATCAGAAAACTCGTCGGCGTAGCCATAGAAGGCGAGGATTGGCCTTGCGATTTCCTCGAATAGGACGGCGCCGATGAAGTAGCCGAGAAGCGCTCCCAGAACCGATGTGACCGTGCAGATGAGGGCCAGAAGCCATGCCTGGCTTCGCTTGGCGATCACCATCGGGATCAGCAGAGCGTCGGGCGGGATCGGAAAGAACGAACTCTCTGCAAAGGAGACTGCTCCGAGAGCATAGGCAGCGCGAGGCCGCGCAGCCAGGCGCATGGTCCAGTCGTAGAGTCTTCTCAGCATTCACGTCCCCTGGGATCGCTGCGACACGATCCCGGAGAGACCTTGCGAAACGGAAGCGGTCGTAAGTCCGCCTTTGTAAGGCCACGCCTAGCGAACGCCTCCGATGTGGGTCAAGCGCTGGGGTGATCAAAACTCAGCTGGGTTCTGGCAGTTGCGAGATTGAGGCGCCTCAGGCTCCCATTCAGGCAGCCGGCGCCATTGGGACCGATCAAGGGTCCGCCTGATCCGTTGAAACTGCTGATATCGGCGCTTGGTGTGAGGCGACCGGTCCAAACGAAAACGCCCTTGCCGGGGGAGGACCGGCAAGGGCGTCAGCTTAGGGCCAAGGGTGGGAGGAACCTCTTGGCCGGGTCGCCGCAGGCCGGGGGAGGACCGGCCGGGACGAAAGCGTGAAACTGTTAGCGCACCGACTGGCGGG
>NZ_BBWL01000058.1:0-55189 GCF_001463785.1 Aureimonas sp. AU40 | reverse complement strand
CGAGAGTCGGGATCTCGGAGCGCGAGATGCCGAGATCGGAGAGTTCGCGCTGCGACAAGCGGTTCAGCTCGGTGGCCGTGTTGCGATACTGGCGCCAAGCGTTGAAGGAGCGAGCGAGGTTCATAGGAGGCTTCCTTGTCTGTCCGGCCTCTCATCGGTGGTGGCCGGCGCGTTCGTGTTCTTTCGATGCCCAGAACCTACGCCTCGCCTACGCCCGGCAGTAGCGCAAAGACCGAAGGGGAGCCCTGCGTCTCTTCGCTATCGGTGGCTTGCACGGACGATATGCAGCCTACGCATGGATCGCGCCCGGGCTCGTCTTACAAGAAGGTCCATCATGGTGTTGAACGCCATCGCCACTTTGCGCGAGGCCCAGCCTTTGCGCGTCGCCAACCGCGGCGAACGGCCGAACGAGCGATCGACTTTGCGCCTGGGAGTTTTCGATGATCGTCCCGCGCACTCGCGCGAGGGGCCGTGACATGGTCTGGATCCTGTCACGCACTTGTCGCGAAGTCCGGCTAGATCGGCGGCGCGGCGAAAGCCTTGAGGGTCGCCGGGCAAAGCGCCCGGCATCCTCCCCAATTGCCAAGCTCGAACGCAAAGGCGCATCTAGCAAAGCGAGCGCCCTGCGAGACTGGTGGCTGACGATCGAACACCTGTATGCGGCCTGTATCTTACCCTTCGATCTCGCCGCCGCACAGGCAGCAGCTCGTCTCCATGGATCGTGCCCGAGACGCTGGAAGCGATCCCGGATTTGCGGACGTCGCGATCGCTGCAACGGCCCATGCGCGAGGCCTCACTCTTCTGACCCGGAACGCGAAGGGTTTCGCTCCGATGGGCGTCGAGTTTTGCAATCCCTATGAGCGTCTTCCCCCAATCTGTGGGAAAGGATCGACCGCGATTGCAATTAGCGTTCGTGATCGTCACCCTTTATGGGCCGAGACCCTTTTAGGAGCTTGAGGAGAGCAACGACCAGAGCGCGATCCCCACCCCCTGAACCTGTCATGTCGACCAATCTCGCATTCTAGCCGGCGCCGTCTTCTCCTCGAAGCCACTGTGCCACCAGTGCGCTAGACAGCAAGCACGGCCCAGAGGTCGCCTTGCTATCTTAATCTGAAGACCCCTCTCAGCCACGGGCCTCCCACGGATCGATCATGGCAACGTCAGCAACATCGAAGGCACTTCGATCGCGGGTGGCGACGATGAAGCCGCGCGAGATTGCAACTGCGGCGATGTACCCGTCCAACACGGAAAACCTCGACCGGCGGTGCGGGCCTTGACGGCCAGATCGGCATAGTGCCGAGCTGCCTCGGTATCGAATGGCAGCACGCGGCCCTCGAAAAGCGGTAGGAGGCCGTTCAGGGCCGCAGTGAGGCGCCGCCGCCGCTGGCCGTCAAGCAAGGAGGCCACGCCGAACAAGAGTTCGCCTCCGGCCGCATCGTTTCCGAGATCACTGTCGTGTCGAGAAGGATCATCCGAGCGCAATCGGTTCGGCTGGTGCCTGTTCCTTCGCCGCATTGAGCGCGTCAATATCCGCATTGGTCAAACCGGCCTTCCGCCCAAGTTCGAACAGAGTGGTGTCAAGCCGAAGGCGGGTCTCAGGTCGCACAGCTGCCTCGAGAATGGCACGCATTTCCGCCTCGGCGCTCCGGCCGTGCTGCGCCGCGCGCGACTTTCGCGCGCGATGCGTCTCATCGGGAAGGTTGCGGATCGTGACGGCGGGAATGGTGGCGACCCCGAATTGAAGCGATGATGCTATCAATCTAAGAAGGTTGATAGCATCGCACAACGCCAAGTCTCCGAAGGTGGAAACGTCCCCTTCTGCTTATGGATTCCATCACCCCAAGGGGCTGTCCTCCTTAGTCGAGGAAGTGATCGAGCGGGATTGGCACGGACCCGATCCGAATTTCTCGGCAACGCAAACCGAAAAATTCAAACAGCTCAAATCGCGTTGAATATTCCGTTAATTATAGATTTATCACCCTTTAACCGATTCATCAATTTACCGTTTCAACATTTAACAAGTCCATCAACGCGAGGCATGTGTCGGCCCGTGCTTTCTCGATCGGAGCTTTATCCAGTACGAAAAACGCTCTGCGACTGGTGGCTCGGATTTCTCGCACGTTCAGATTGGCGCGGCGCTTGTCCCAAACCCGATCTTCAATGCTGTTCTATGGCCCGTTTTGAGGGCCTCATAAGAGGTATGATTGAGAGATTGGTTTTTGGGTGTCAGGAGTGTCACCCCTGCTTTCCCTGAAAGAACCGACCCGGAGAATGGGAGGAATGTCGCCTTCGGGGTCTCGGCCAGCCAGCGTGCCAGCCCTTTCGCTTCTTCGAAGAACGGCAGTACCTTCTCCGTGATCCGCACCGTGAGGCCGAGATGAAGCCCTCGGGCGTTCCGGCGCGTCTCCAGCTCGACATAGCCGAAGCGCACGAGGTCTACGAGGTAGCGGCGGATCGTGCGAGCCGAGCGCGCCATCACGGCGCCCATGGTGCCCTTCGTGATGGTCGTCTCCCTGCTCTTTCCGCAACGAGCGCGTAGCACCTGCAGGAAGGCCTTGGCGTTCGGTGTCAGCCGATCATCGCGAGCAGCCGTCGTTGCCATGTCGCCGGCATATTGGCGGCTCTCATTCGGAGATGGACGGGCATGGCGGGGGCGCTGACTGCGTTTCAAACGCAGCGAGGCTTCAGGCTGGGGCGACGCGACCATGGCGCCGATCGCTGCTGACCGGCGCGAAGCTTCGGCGCGTGAGATCAGGCCCGCCGCATGGTCGCGCCAAATGGCGGCCCGGGCGAGGAAGTCGGGATGCGGCTCACTGGATGATCCTCCAGCGAGCGCAAAGAGATCCGTTAGGGTGTGGCCATCATGACCATACCCAGCCGCTCGCGCTCCCTGGCGTAGGGGCGCACGGTATCGTTCTGCCGTCATCGGTTCTTCCTTGCGCGAGGCAAAGCGAGGCCGTGGCGGGAAGCCGCGATTTCATTTGACGATGAAGGCGAAGGGGCGTAATCCTGAGGACAACCACGACCTCAGATCAGGCTCCAGGCGGCTCCCGCTTCGGGGCCTTTTCTATGCCTATGGCCTCTCCTCATTGAAGGTTCGAACCAGCATCATGTCACGTGCTGCTCGAGCACGGCAGCGTCGGCCGGTGTAAAAGCTTCCAGGTCTGCCTTTGCCAGGAGAACCCGAATGACTTCAGATCGAGAGGTAACGCCTAGGCGATCCTTCAATCGATCGAGTGTCGCAATCTCATCCTCGCGCAAGACGGTTTCCGTCGAACGCATTCCTATAGCCCGACGGCGAGCGCGGGTTTGGGCAATTCTCGATGTCTTCTCAGCCATATCGAATCCCTTCCATCGGAACTAGGTTCCTTGTAAGCGAGTTTCGATGCCGATGCTATGGTATTAAACGCCTGTCTGGTCAGGCTGAGGCAAGACACTTTTGGTGAATCGGTTAAACAGTCGAGCGGTGAAACGGTGGCAGGGTGAAAACGTTAGCGATAGCGAGCCGCAAAGGCGGTTCGGGCAAGACCACCACGGTCGTTCATATAGCGGGTCTCGCTGATGCCGATGGTGGATGCGTCATCGTAGACGCCGATCCTCAGGGATCGGCTTCGGCTTGGTACGAACTGCGGGAAGCCGAGCGCCCCTATGTCGTGGCAGCCCCCCAGAACGGGATCCGTGGGGTTACCGAAACCGCTCATGCCGAAGGGTTCGCCTGGAGCATCATCGATCTACCGCCGCACAACGAGGCGTCGATCTCCGAGGCCATGCGCCTAGCCGACCTTGTGTTGGTCCCCGTTCGTCCGAGCCTTTTCGATCTGCGAGCTGCCGAAAGCACGATCAGCATGGCGCGGACGCTGAAGAGGCCAGCCATCGCAGTTATCACTGGTGCGCCTCCGGGCATGACAGGTGGCGAGGCTTCGATTGTGAAGGAGGCAAGGGGTTACCTCGCCAGTCTGCCAGTAGACGTCTGTAAGGCGACGATTGGGCAACGTGCAGCCTTCTCCCACGCCCTCCTGTCTGGATCGAGCGCCGGCGAATACGAGCCAGAGGGAAAGGCTGCGCGAGAGTGTGTGATTTTGTGGCGCGAGTTGAAGGAGCGCATGAAGTGACGAAGCGACCTAGCATTGCCAGCCTTGCCCCGAAGAAGGGTGGAGTGATTGCCTCAGTCGAAGTCGAGCAGCAGGCCTCCGAGGAGGCTCCGCGCACTGCAACTCGTGATCAGACGACGTCCTACAAAGCCGTTCTTGCGAAGGTGGACGAGGAAACGCACCGCGCTCTGAAGATCCTCTCCGCCAATGAGGGAACTCCGATCGGCGACCTTTTTGTCGAAAGCCTAAACCTCCTTTTCAGGAGCCGCAATTTGCCTGAAATTGCGATGAAGGTAACGCCTGATGAGAGAAGCAGAGCGCGATGAAACCGCGATTAGGGCCATCATTGCGCCTTTCGTTATGCCCAGTGCGCAACTCATCGAATCTTATTTTAACCGACTCACCGAAGTTAATTTAAAGCGCAGTGACGTCGGAATTGATGGCCTCGGCGCAGACCAGCGATTGGATGGCTTCATAAATTGCTAAAATCGCCTTCTCCTGCCGTTTGCATCCGGAATAGCCATTCTTCTTGCCATAGCGTTCCAAGTCGCCTCCAGGCTCATTTTTAGGAACATGGAGGTGAGATGGTTTGGGTGGTGAAGAACGAATTATTCCTTCGGCCAAGAGCCCCCTTGGGGATGCATCATGCACGAGCATTGCAACGCGTGAGCGTCATGACAAGCTGCGTAAGGAGGGGCTGTAGCAAAAGCGATGGTCAGCCTTTGGATGTCTCTCCAAAAAGGACAGCCGCTGCTGATTTAAGCGACAGAGCGTTCGCTAATCCAGGGACTGCGATAGACAACGAAGTCCATTTCGTTTGGGTGGTTTCGAGAGTTCTGAGGTCGATTGTCGGGGCTAAGCGGAGCTGTTTTTTCGAAAAACCAGTTCCGGGAAACTCCGTCATTTTTGTCAAAATTCGCGTGCTGAAGGTTTTTGGACGTTTTTCTAGTTTTTTCTTTAGTTTTAGAGAAAATCCCCTTCTTGAATCAAAGCCTTAACGGCGATTTTAGGAGTGATGTACGGTTTTGACGGAATGATGTACGGCGTTGACAGAATGATGTACGGTTTTTTTGGCAGTGATGTACGGTTTAGCCCTTCACCAGAAGGACGTTGATCGATTGCAAGAGCCAGAATTTTTGTCAAAACCGGGCGGACTGATGTACAGCGTTTTGACAGTTCGGGGAGAAGGCCACGCAGGCCATTTTGTCAAAGCTACCCGGACTGATGTACGGCATTTTGACATGACGCGTTGAAAGCTGCAGCCGCTTTTTGTCAAACCATCACGGACTGAAGTACGGTGTTTTGTCAGTCCTTCCCGCTCATCTCGGTCATCGTGTCCAGCCGCTTGCTCATATAGAGCACCTGCCCTCTATCCCCTTTTCGCAACTCCAAATTATAGTCGGGAAGAGGATCCTCCTTCGTTCCCTCGACCAATCGTTCGAGTGCTTGTGCGAATTTATGAGGTGGCAATCGCGAGCCGCTCCGCACGTGAACGTCGTCGACGCGGTAAAAGGCCTCTCCTTCTCCCGCAGTCTTTCGTGCTAGGCGATAGATGAATTTTGCTAGGGGGCGGGCAATCAGGAAATAATCGGGATTGAGCGTCAGGATCGATGGCTTCCCAGAAGGGGTGACAACGCCTTCATAGACCCAGCCTGGGATCTCAATCTCGACCTGATCAATCTTGTCCTGGACAGTGCGCGATACGACCTTGAAATGCCCAATGAGCGGAAAGGCTTCGGTCTCACGACGTCTCCCATCACTGAGATTGGTGATCTTGATGCGCGTAGCCTGCAGGCGATCGAGAGCCTTCTCCAGTTCCAGATATTGCTTGCCCCCAAGATCGCGCCGGCAGAATTTCAAGAGCTCAGCTGCCGCAGGGCGATAGACGCGAGCGGGAATGGTCGGCCGCAACCCCTTTTTCTGAGCGATCCCATAGTCGCGCATCTCGGCCGCGAGATGCGAAACCATGTTGATGAAGATGTCGTAGTCGTAGGCTGTCGCTAGCCCGACCTCGGCACCGCCTTCGATCGTAACGATGCTGTCCTTCAGTTCGTATCGCAGAACGCCACCCTTCACGGTCTTCGACAACGAGAAGGGGGCGATATCCATCAGGTTGAGATCGTCCTTGACCGGGGCATCATGCACAGTGGGGACAAAGAACGAGAGCTGATCGTCATCCAGCGGCGCGGCTCGCTTGATGGGGCGAACTTGGCTGGGCGCATCGTGCATGATGGCCTTCTGAACCTCGCCTAGGTGAATGGCTTCGCCCCATTTCCCCATAGCGGTCCGCAGGCGCTCATTGGCGATCTTTTCGAGCTGGAGATCGGCAAAGCTACGTCGGGAGTAGAAGCGACGCAGGCGGCTTAGCGCGTCCTTGTCCAAAGGCTCGAACGCTTCTGCACGGGCGGTCTGGATCTCCTTGACCACACCCTGGAGGTAGGCGTTCTTCTCGTGGAGCGAGAGAGCCGCAAAGGCTTCGCGCGCCAAAAGATCGAGTTTATGCCTGCTCATGAACAAGACCGTGACCGGCAGACCGGTGCTAATGAATCCAGATGTTCAAACATACCTCGGATAGGTACTGAACGTCGAACCTTGTCTACATCACCAGATCATGCACACGGCTTTCGTACTCATTTGCATGGTACCCGCGATTGGATGTCTAATTTTATAGGTTACTACCCAGAAATATGATTAATCAGAGGTCTTGTGAGTTCTAGAACCATCCCATGGAGCGATCGCGGTTGCTGCTGTTTTAAAAACGCTTTCAAAAAGTTCTCCACACCTTTCTGGATGTCCCTAGAATTTTGAGCCTCTGAAACGGATAGATCAAAAAGATCAATTTTCTTGGGTCTATTACTTTCAAAAAATGCCTCGAACGCTGCAGCGCCCATTTCCAATGAGCGTAGGTCATCTATTCTCGTATTACGACTGTCGAGAAGACCACTCATGCGGGAACGCCTCATCCTATTCTTTGAATCTACACTATCATTTAACGCAAAGTTGAATCCAAAAACATCCAGTACTATTGTATTTTCTATAGCGGCCTTGAAATTTTCTTGAAGAATACCATCAAATCCAAGGTCAATGACAGCCAAACGTTGTCCATCTTCGATTCCTGAGGCTAAAAGGCTCTGAAGGAGGTTTCGGCGTTCATTCCGAGCTTCTTTGACAATCTGGCTTCGCCAAGCTTGAAGGAAAAGCTCGATTGCACGTGAATTATGAGAACTACCATAGTCAGAACCCACAACACCGGTTTCATTTAGGACGTAAAGTGTTGGAGTTCTAATCCCGAGCACCTCTAAGGCTGTAGGAAGAACTGATTGATCCGAGCGACTAAATATGGGGATAAATTTTTTCTCAAAATTACCCTCCGTTATTCCCGCTAAAAATATGTCGCCCTTTGATTTTTTTGAACTTATTATTGAGGAACTAGATATTTTAGGAAAAGAGTTAATCGTTTGGGATAGATAAAAATTATAGCTGTTCATCAATCCTTCATTAAAGAAAAGGATACGGTCAATTTTATTGACTTCGGCCTCATCACTAATCCAATTAAAGAAGGCCAATAGCGCAGGACCAACAATCCTAAATCCTAGATACGATGGGGAATCCGGATCCATTTCCTTTGACTGCGTTGCGAAGAATTCAGCCAAGAGCGCGTTGCTAGAAGATGCCAATTTGTGGTCAACGATATTAGACATCGTAACGGCTCCTAGAAAGCGATCTCGAAATGCTTCCCATAGGGATGTAGATTAGGATTATGAAAGGGATCGCGCTCCAAAAGATCGGGATGGACTTGATAGAGGCGCCTGCGTTCACGATGAAGTCGGCTTAGCTTTTCTTCTGACAAAAGATCAGACCCACGGGTCAAGGACTCATGGTGCAGCCATTCCGCAGATGGGCATACGGTGTTAAATAAGCCGGATTTCCAAATTCGGATGCACAGTTCCACATCGTTGTAGGCAACTGGAAAGTTTTCGTCGAACCCTTCAATGGCTTCGTATTTCTTTCTCTCAATCATTAAGCAAGCACCGGTGACAGCAAGCCAATTGTGCTCAAGGAGATTTCGCATGAAATATCCCGGATCTTGAGCATTGGCATAAAGGAATGCATGATCAGGCCCAGGAGCCAGATTCAGTACACCCGAATGCTGAACTTGCCTTGTCTTGGGGTAAAGGAGTTTTGCGCCAACCGCACCGACATGCGATTGTTGAGCGAAACCTATCATCCGTTCAATTCCATCTGATGATACGAGTTCCGTATCATCATTGAGGAACAAAAGAACTTCGCCTTTTGACTCTTTAACACCTAAATTGTTGAGTTCTGAGTAATTAAACGGGTAATCGTGCCTTATCACACGGCAATCAAAGTCCTGTCTCATAGAATTTAGTATTTCTATCGTCTCTTCATCAATTCCACCATTGTCTAATATAATGAACTCGAAATTTTTGTAGCTGCTTTCTTCACGAATGGATGTAATGCAACGCTGCAAAACTTGTCCATTGTCACGGGTCGGGATGATAATCGAGACAAGCGGGTTGTCAGTCACATCATACTTCACACGAAAGTAGCCAAACACCTGCTCCACGGGCTCTAAAGAGCCCAAAATTCCTCGTCGTGCTAAAGCCGCTTCTCGGGCTCGTCGCCCTGCTTCCACAGCATAGGGCTTTGCGGCAAGATCCGCAGCGACGGACGCGGGAATGATGCGCCAGTGATAGAGAACCTTCGGGATATGCGCGATCTTCTGGGCTTTCTCGCTGATGCGTAGAACGAGATCCCAGTCCTGGCTCCCATCGAACTCCGAACGTAGGAACCCTACTTCTTCGAGTAGGCTTCGACGCATACAACTGACATGGCATGTCAGCATGATGCTCATCATCGTATCCGGCGACCAATCGGGCTTGAAGAAAGGCTGGGTGAAGCGACCGCTCTCATCGATCTTATCCTCGTCGCTATAGACGAAATCAGCGTCTTCTCGCTCGATGCACAAGGCAAGCTCATAGAGGCAGTCGGCAGTCAGTTCATCATCGTGGTCGAGAAAGACGACATAATCACCCGTTGCCTTCTCCAGGCCGGCATTGGTCGCACCCGAGATGCCTCGGTTCTGATCGAGAAGCAGGATCTCGATCCGGGGATCGTCCAGCTTGGAAAGTTCGACACGGGTCTCTGCCAGCGGGCTCGCATCGTCGGCCAGAATGAGCTGCCAGTGTGGATACCACTGCATTTCAACCGAACCGACCATGCGCCGCAATAGATCGGTAGTAGTGTTGTAGGTCGGAACGACAATGGAGAAGCGCGGCGGGTTTTGCATCCCGTCGAGAATGGCCGCTAGGTTCGATGGAGGTGCCGGCGGAACATAGGTGTAATGCTGACCGGCGAGTGTTTCCACCGCGTAGGTTCCGTTGCGATCGGCGGAACGATCACTCCGTCCGCCCCCAGCATCGGGATGGAACGTGATGCGAGGACGAGCCTCCCGCGCGGCGTCGAGATAGCAAACGCCCGTTGTCTGATCCGCCAGAACGGGAGTTGGAAGACCTTGCTCAGCCCGCTGACGCAAAAATGCCCGACGCGCGGGCATGCGGTGAGGCGTAGCAGCCCAATAGAGCCCTTTGGCGACACGGCGCAACTGGTTGCGAAACGAAGGAGGAAGTTGCCCTGCAAGGGAGCGCAGGCTGCTGCTTGCACGCCATGTGGTGCTTTGGAAGACTTGCGTGAGCTCGGCTCGGGAGTCCTCGAGCTGAACCTCTAGATTACGCGCGTGCTCGCGTGTTTGGTTTAATTCCTGCTGTATGCTCCGAACTTCGGCCGAGAATTGCTCGCGCTGGTCATCGAGCTCTGATCGATGCCCCTTCTCCGTGTCCGTCTGCGCAGCATGGTGCGCCTGCGCCAGGAGATTGCGCTCATGCTGCGCTGTCAGTTCGATTTCCGTACGCTCCTGCAGCAGACGCTGTTCGAGTTCGGCTGTCTCCACCTGACGCCGCTGCTCAAGCGTATGAAGCTCGCCGTGAGCCGCCCGAACCTGCCCGAGCTGGAAATCCAACTGATATTGGAGAGACATGGCATGCCCCAAACGGGAATAGGCATCCCGCACGGCCGATTTCTCAGCTTCGGAAGCGGAGAACAGACGCGACACGGATTCCGGCAGCTGCGCTCCGAAACCCAGAACACCGAGCCCATGCCCGTGGACGAACTCGAACGAGGGATATTGCTGGGATAGTTCCTCCCAGAGCCGCCAGACGCCGAAGTCTCGTTCGCGCACATTCGTGTCATGGAAGAGAATGACGCCCCGGTCCGACACCGCGCTGCGCCAGAGTTCGAAATCCTCGCGCACGTCGTCATAGCCATGACGGCCGTCGACATGAAGAAGGTCGGTGCCGCCATCGGGAAAGTAGGGCCGACTTTCGGCGAAGGTGCCGCGCACCAGCGTCGCGAAACCAGGATAGGTCTCGTTCACCTTCTGCGCGAGCGGGCTGAAGATCTCGTCGCCATAGAAGCCGGCATGATCGTCACCCTGCCACGTGTCGAGGGCATAGCAGGTGCTGGCGAGTCCCAGCCGTTCCACCGCCTGACAAAAGGCCAGAAACGAGAAGCCGCGATGGGTGCCGAGTTCAGCGATGGAGCGGGGGCGCAAGGCGTCCACGAGCCAGAAGGCGAAGGGACCATGGGTCAGCCAAGCCGACTCCATTACATCTTTCGGCTGCCAGAATGAAGCGGCGCTTAGGAACAGACCTGCCAAGCTAGACCGTGCGGCGAATCCCGTGTCGTCCTGCAGCGTGTCGGATGTATCCATACCTCGTCTCCATAGTCAGCCGAACGAAAATCTAGTTCGGTGCATGGGCTTGGCCGGAAGTGGAAGCGGAAGTCAATTGGTTGAAAGCGGCGTTCCGGCCTAACTTTATTAACGTCAGCCTAGACGTTGATTTTCTGCCCTTTGCGCCACACGGAGGGCTTGAGCCCTGTGGATCATATGTCCATGCTGCCACGACCTTGCTAGTTGTTTTAAAGTGTCCAAAGGAAGTGAGCCCTGTCACTCGATGCGACATCCACTAAGACAATAATATTATATTTATTTTAGACAAATAATTAATGTAATATATCCTTCAAAACATTGCCTGTTTATACCATTACAAAATATTGAAATATATCTTCTCTATACCAATAAGTAATAAAGAAATATCATATAGCAGGTTACAAATAAAATGACGGGAGCTTACGCCCCCGCCACGAAGTTAAACCTTTCGATCGCCGGATAACCCGGTGAAGGAAGACTTAAGAGAGCGTAAGATCGCCGCTCGTGAGGGTGCTAGTCGTCAGACCAGTAACGCCCGTCAGCTTGATCAGAACGTCGTTGGCACCCACACCGTCGGTGCCGTCCGAGATGAAGACGTAGCTGTCGGAACCATTCTGGAAGATCGCGGTTTGGCCAGCGGCAGCAGCACCACCGGCATTGATGCCGGCTTCGACCGCAGCGATCTGCTGAGCAAGCGTCGTATCTGCCGCGTTGAACGTAGCAATACCCTGCGCGTTGATTGCGGCAACACCGGACGAAGCGGTCCCGTTCGTAACGAACGTGATAGCAGCTGCGTGATCGATGATATCCGAGCCCTTGGTGAAGTCGGTGATCGTGTCGAAGTTCGTTGCGGACGGGAGACCGGAGTCACCAGCTGCGAACACGAAGCGATCAGCACCAGCGCCACCGGTCAGGATGTCAGCGCCGGTACCACCAGTGATGATGTCGTTGCCGGCACCACCGTTGATGTTGTCGACACCAGCCCCGCCATTGAGCGTATCACCAGCGCTACCGCCAATGATGATGTCATTGCCAGCCGAACCGGTCGCAATGAGCTTGCCAGTGAACGTGGAGGCGTTGATCGTGCCACCGTTCGTAAGGCTGTCGATCGTCAGATCATGCGAACCGGTAATATTGAAGGTGGAGCCCGCGTTTGCACTCAGAGCGCCCGTCGAATTCACGACAGTGCCAAGGCCGATCGACGCGATGTTGATCGTCGCAGCTTGGCCGGCCGGGGCACTGGCGTTAGCGTTGACGCTGATACCAGCAACTTCCACGCCACCCGTTGTGGGGGTAGCAGTCGCCTCAAGGCTGAGGTTGACCGTGGTATTACCCGAAGCCAAGTTCAGCGTGGCAGCGCCGGTGTTCGAGTCACCGAAAGCATACGTGCGGGCCGAACCTGCGTTGTCGATCGTGTCAGCGGCGTCCGTATTGAACAGCAGCTTCGTGACTTCAGCGTTGGTGAAAGTCGTGCCGTTCACGGTCGTTGCAGCAGTGCCCGTGAATTCAACAACTTCAACGCCCGACATCTTGGTGTTCAGCGCAGCAAGAACGCCGTTCGCCGTAACAGTCGAGTAGTCTGCGCCGACCACGGAAACCGTGTCAGTGCCAGCACCACCGACGATCGTGTCAGCCGTAGTGAGGGTCGAACCGAACACGAACTTGTCGCTGCCAGCACCGCCGATGACCGAAACATCGCTCGCGCCAAGCGTCACGTTCACGCCAGCTGAGTTCGCCGAGGCGTCAACCTTTGTCACCGTTCCAGCGAGGGCGCCGGTGATGGTAATGCCCTGGTTGCCGGAAAGGTTAATGGTCGTCTCGTCTGCGGTCGACGTCAGAGCGGCAAGCGTGCTAGCGCCGGTACCATTATTGACGACGTTCAGGGTTGTAGCAGCAGCACCCGTCACTGCAACAGTGCCAAGCGTGCTGTTGTAAGCGTTGATCGTGACGGCCGTGTCGGTCGCGGTCGTAGTGATCGCCTGATTGGCACCACCAGTAGCGTTGATGTAACCAACGTCCTGATTAGCGTTGATCGTGAACGTCGAAGCCGAACCCGAGTTCACAATACCAACGGCTGTGAGACCGGAGATTGCGGAGACGTCTACAGCGAACGTAGCAGCCGGGTTCGTAAAGGTCAGCGCCTCAACGTTCGAAAGCTGCGGAAGGGTCGGGGTCGTTGCGGCACCGAAGAGGTTGACCGTGTCGATACCAGCGCCACCGTTGATGGAGTCAGCACCAGAAATCTGGCCGCTCACACCGTAATCGCCAACGAACGTGTCGTTGCCGTTAGTGCCAACAAGGTTGTCCGTACCGAGGGTCAAAGCAACAGTGGTGCCAGTGCCCGGAGCTGCGTTGCCGTTCGTGAACGGACCACCAGCCGGAACGCCGGTACGAGCGGCTTCGAACTGACCGAACAACACGTAGTGCTGATAGCCAGAGGTAAACTGACCCGCCTTGATCGCAGCGTCAACGTCGCCATTCGCCGTGCGATAAGCCGACTCGTTGAACTCGTTTGCACGGTTGTTGTTGTCAGTGTCGATCGCAGTGTCAGCGGAAGCCGTAGCAAAGCGGCCTTCTGCAGCGCCGTTCGTCAGGAAGTGCTGGAACGGATTGACGCGAGCAGCGGCAACGTCCGGGTTGCTGACGAGGTAGAAAGTCGTGTCGAAGAACTGGTTCGGGTTACGACCTTCGAAGCGGCCATACAGGTCGTAGTGCTGCTGAGCGCTGGTGAACTGACCGCGCGAAATTGCAACTGCAACGTCAGGGTACGTCGACAGATAGAACTGCGTGTCAAACGCAAGCTGTGCCATGTGGAGTCTCCGTTGGCTGTTAGGGCTGGCGCCAGCCCTGCTGGCATGCCGATCGAATCGGCCGCCATGTCATCGCTCAGTGAAACGAGCGATGACTGAAGAGGCCGCGCCTAGTGAAGGTGGACTGGTTATCGACTTGGAATGTCTTAACGGCCCCCCGCCGTCCTTCCCCATTTGATCGGCATCAGGGATACAGCAATCACTGTATGCCTGACAAGCGGCAGCAAGAGAGGTTTCGCCCCCCGCGTGTCGCATCGTGATTTAAAAGACGCACTTATCTTGTCAAACCGGGCCCATGGTTGTTCCCGAGTTAAGGCTCGGGTCAGGTTCACAGTCTGAGAGCGTTTCGTCAGGCTGCAGCGGGACGATCACTCTGCGCATGAGGAAGAGATGGGTCAGCCAAAACGCCCACCAGACGCATTATTCCGATATCAGCATCACCCAAAACAAGGTCATAGCCATCCGCATGGGCATTCTTGACCATCGCGTCCCCCACTGTGCCGTCGAAGAGAAGATGATCCTCTCCCAGCACGAAACCCCTGATCGTCAGTGTGGTGCCGGCGTGATACTGAACCGTCTCACGCAGTCCTGCCTGAAATGTCGCAACGCCATCTTTCACGGCCACGATCGTAGGCTCCACCGGCCTGTTAACAGCGCTGTGGTCGTCTATGGGCGCATTCGTTTCAGGTGAATTCGGAAGCTTGGTCTTGGAGACAGACGAGTCAACGACGGAATGGTCGGACGGAACGTTGGTAGCGGCATTCTCCGAAGAACTGTCGGTCAAAGGCGCCTTAGTTTTCGATGCGGAATTGCTGGAGTCGCTGACCGATTGCTGCAGCACATCCGTTGCTAGAGTTGAGTGTTTGACAAGCTGAGATATCACCCAACCAAGATCAAGCGCCGATCCATCCTTGGTTCCCTCGGCTTTCACAACTGCCTGGGCACTGGTAGCGGTCTGTGCTGCGGGGACAGGTGTGGATACAGGAGCTTCCACGGTTGGAACTGACGCAGGTGCGGGGCGCTGGGTCTCCGCTGATGAAGTCGCAGCCTGCGTCGCGGACTGAGAGACCGAGGATCCAACCACTATGGCGGACGCCTTATGCGTTTCCGAGGCTGCAAACAGTGCGTGCTCGGTCCAGCCGTCTGCAACCGGCTTAACGCTGATAGCCGCACTCAAAAAATTGGTTTCTGCCACCATGACATGATGCGAGGCATCTGTTTCACCGTGGACAACGATCGTGACAGGCTCAGACATGGCTAGCGCAACGGCTGAGGCGGATTCAAGCAGCTCTGGCGCCTTAGCATGAGCGGACTCGACGGCCACGAAAGCTTTAATGAGAGATATGAAGCCTTGCGTCAGTTCGGAACAATCAGGCGTCGAGTGCGCAACCTCGCTAGCGAAGGACCGAGCGAACTCGGCTGCCAGAAGACCGGCTGCGAGCGTGACGCTCGCGCTCATGCCTGGCACTTCGGCTAGGAATGCATGCGTTGGAGCAAGCGAGAAGCCAGCGCTAGGGATAACCGAAATATTGGCTACAGGCGATGCGCCTGAGACGCTTTGAGGTGAAACGGACGCTTCCTTGGCTAAGCGGCGATGAAGAACCTCCACGTCACCAGCGAGCTCATCCCCCGTTGCCGCAAC
Organism: Aureimonas sp. AU40; assembly: GCF_001463785.1. NCBI lineage: Bacteria > Pseudomonadati > Pseudomonadota > Alphaproteobacteria > Hyphomicrobiales > Aurantimonadaceae > Aureimonas > Aureimonas sp. AU40. Next base: position 39,856 of record NZ_BBWL01000058.1, on the reverse strand, counting down.
CTGATCGGTTTCAACTATGTTGGTTTCAGCATGCGAAACGCCGTTGGAAACGATCCAGGCTTCGTGGTGTCCGGTATCGAGCACGTCACCGTGAGGGGTAGCGGCCTCGGCCCTGCCATGCTCCAAAAGGTCGATCAGCATGATCGCCGCAGCGACAAAGGCGGTGAGGAAGGCGCTCGGATGCAGAACCACATTGGACGCACTGCGCACTTGAGTGCTGAGCGCGAGAGGTGCATCCGCTAACATCTGGTCGGAAACTTCGCGAAAACTCGTGCCGGTATAGGCTCCACCCGTCACACAATTGATGACATGGATCTCACTGTCGATGCGAGCGATATGGACGACAACATTGTCCGTGCCTGCCTGAACATATACGAACCAGGGATCGCCCTCGTCGGTGACGCCGGCTTCTACCTCGACATCAAGCCCCGCTGCACGCAAGCGATCCCGAACCCGGTAAAGCTCGGCCAAATCCTGGTTCTGCCACGGCATCTTAGCTGGCAGGGGAGGGGTATTGGGCTGGCGCCGTCCGAAGGAAAGAATGGTTGCCGTCACGACGCGATCTGCTCCCAAGCGTTTAAAGGCTTACGCTGATCGGAACAGCTATCGAACGACCGATCACGGTTGGCCCGTTTCGCCAAACAAGATCTCGTACGTGCTCGGCTCGTAATAGGACATGATGTTGCGCACGAAGTCGCGTGCGTTCATATCAAGTGCGTTTGCCCAGATGCTGTAGCGCTCAGCTGGGATCCGGCCGCGTCCTGCCTCAATTTGCGAAACGAACGTGTAGTATCCAACTTCGACGCGCTCGGCGAGTTCACGTTGTGACAAACCGGCAGCCTCACGCCGGCTCCGAAGCCAGGCACCACCTTCCTTACGAAGACGCTGGCGCGCCATATCCTCAGCCAGAACAGTCTGCGTCGCCATCACTCAACCTTTACGCGCCTGGTCTTAAACCAGCTTCCGGAAGCGGATCAAAATTCCAGAAGAAACCGCTTCATCGGCAGGAGCTTGATCATAAGACAAATTCCGCACGAATTCCAGTGACGACGACGCCTGACGTTCGGCCTCGCGAAAGGCCCTTTTCGCTATTGAACCGGCTGTTCGACGGGGCGGGTTTCCATATGGTCGGCCAAGCTGCGCAGAAGCATGACGGCGGCCTCACGGCCGACGGTCATCTCAACGAGATTGGCGTAAGCCGTGGAGGCTGCACTCAACACTTCGGTGAAAGGCGCCTGCTTGCTGCCTTCCTCGACGGCTTTCTGAAGATGGGGAACGAAGACATCCTGCGTTAGACGCATGACCCGTTCCTTGTTTTCGGGAGGAAGCGGAAAGCCGCTGGACTCGGTCATGGTGGAGTTCTCCGTTTAACTGCTTACTGCTCGTTCATGCCACGGCGAAGCTGATCAGTCAGCGGCTTGGTGAGATAGTTCATCAAGGTCCGCTCACTGGTTTGGATCAGCACCTCCGCCGGCATGCCTGCTTGCAACTGACGCCCTTGGAGCTTCTTCATCTCTCCCGGCGGCGTTTCAACCTGAACACGGAAATAGGGTGCCCGGTTGTTCGGCTCGATCCGATCACCCGATCGGGATACGACCCTACCCATGATCACCGGCGTCGTGCGCAAATCCAACGCCGAGAAGCGGACTTCAGCTTCTTGTCCGATAGAAACATTGTCGATATCGAGCGGAGACACCTGGGCCTCGACCAGGAAGTCGCCTTCCTTTGGCGCGATCTCCATCAGGACTTCGCCGGGCGAAATGACACCACCGACCGTCGTCACGACAAGGTTTTGCACCGTGCCGCTCTGGGGCGCGAGGATTTCTAAGCGCTTCGAAATATCGCTGGCTACGAACAGCTGCTGCTGCAGATCGGCGGCACGGGATTCAGCAGTGCGCAGCTGCGAGACGACGTCCTCGCGGAACTGCTGCTGCGTTTGTATGATCTGCATCTGCGCTTCAGATATCTGCTGCTGAGCCCGGCCGAGCTGCGCCGTGACATCCCCGATCTCACCATCGAGTTGCGCCGAACCGCGCTGCAATTCCAAAACACGGGATTTGTTCATCAACCCCTTGCGTAGCAGGCCTTCCAGCGCAGCCAGTTCCTCGCGGATCAGCTTGACTTGCGTTTCACGGGATTTTCTCTGTGCTGTCAGGCCGTCGATCGTGCGCTGAAGCTGAGTGATTTTCTGTTGCAGCAGATCGACTGTGCCGAACAACGTCTTACGCCGCTCGTCGAATTCCTGCCGTTGCCCCGCCAGGATTTCCTGGACCTTCGCATCCGTGTTGCGCTGCTCGAGATCGGACGGAAAAGAGATGCTCTCCTTTCCGCTCTGCTCGGCGATCAGACGAGCCTGCATGGCGAGCTGGGTATCAAGCTGGGTCCGCAGGCGGACGACAGCAGCGTTGGCCTGCGTTTCGTCGAGCGTGACCAAGACGTCACCGGCCTGCACCTCCTGACCTTCGCGGACATGAAGGGATTTGATGATGCCACCTTCCAGATGCTGGATGGATCGCCGCTTGCCTGCGAGCGTCACGGTGCCCGATGCAGTGACAGCACTGGCGAGCGGAGCCGTCGAGGCCCAGACCCCAGCACCGAAGAAGGTCACGCCGATGATGACGATACCCGCAATGATCGGACCACGGGCGGAGACAGGGGCGCTGATATCCCTGGCCTCATGAAGATCCTGGTCTTCGCCCTTCTTCAGGAAGCGCGCCAAGGGTCCGGGCAAACTCCGCTTAGATTCCAAAGCAGGAAGCGCGCGTTCCATAGATCCATTGGTCATGCGCTTTGCCTTTCTGGCGTTTCTGGCGAAATAGGGGCGTCATCCACCTGAGAAGTGCAATTCATCAGGCTTGCCGTCTGAGCTTTGTAAGCCGTCAAGCGTTAGCGCGCGTCATGTGGGTCACCTGACCCATGGGTTGAACAACAGGCGCCTGCGTTCCCGAGCGTGGGTTCAGGCGTTCGATTACGTCTGCCGCAGGACCGTACATGGTCAGCGTCCCAGCCGTGAAGACAGCGAGCTTGTCCACTTCGCTGAGCAAAGACGCACGATGGCTGATGACGACAACAGTGCGCTTTTCGGATTTTGCGATCCGCAATGCCTGGGCGAGAGCTGCCTCGCCATAGCTGTCAAGGCTCGAGTTCGGCTCATCGAGAATGATAATCTTCGGATCGCCGTAAAGCGCACGCGCAAGCCCGAGGCGCTGTCTCTGACCGCCGGAGAGTGAACGCCCGCCTTCACCGATCTTCGTGTTGTAGCCGTCGGTGAGCTGCAAAATCATCTCATGAACGCCAGCCTTCTGGGCGGCCTTCACGACCGCTTCGGCATCGACCGATGTGAAACGGGCGATGTTCTCGGCAATCGTCCCAGAAAACAGCTCAACATCCTGAGGCAGGTAGCCGATATGCGGCCCCAGCAGTTCCGCATGCCAGTTGTCGATGTCGGCCCCGTCGAGGCGTACATGGCCGCTGAGCGGCGCCCAAACGCCCGTCAGGGCACGAGCCAGTGTGGACTTGCCCGCACCGGACGGACCGATCACGCCCACCACTTCGCCTGGCATGATCTGCATGTTTACGCTCTTGAGCGTCGCAGCGTTCGTGCCTGGAGGGGCAACGATGAGCTGCTCGAGAGTGATCGCTCCGGTCGGTGTCGGGAGCAGCATCTTCTCCGGCTCAGGCTGGGTATTTTCGAACATTTTGGAAAGCCGGTCATAGGCCGAACGCGTCGCCATGAACCCTTTCCATTGCGCGACCGCGCCTTCCACCGGAGCGAGGGCCCTGCCCATCATGATCGAGGAAGCGATCATGGCGCCTGGCGTCACCTCGGACTCCAGTACGAGATAGGCGCCCACGCCCAGGATCGCGATCTGAAGTACCGTACGTATGAATTTTGATGTCGCGAGGATCAGACCCGCCCGGTCGCTCGCCTGTGCCTGCAAGCCGATCGCCCGGTCGTGCAACGTGCTCCAGCGACCGCTGATGGCTTTCATCATGCCGAGCGCATGAATGATCTCCACGTTCCGCAGGGTCGTCGAAACATATTGATTGGCGCCGATCGAGGCGACGGAGGCATCCTTGAGGTGGCGGCGCGTCATCAGCTCATTGGCGAGCGCGAGGCCAAAAATCGCGACTGCACCGATGGTTGCCACGACGCCGATCCAGAAATGGATCATGTAGCAGACGGCCAGAAAGATCGGCATCCATGGCGCATCACAGAAGGTGATAATGCCTCCGCCCGTCAGGAATTCCCGAAGCGTGTCGAGATCTCGCACAGGCTGCGAGTAGCCACCGCTTGGCGAACGCAGGTGCCCGCGGAAGGAGGTTGAGAAAACATTCTGGCCGATGAATTTATCGAACCGTGCGCCCGTTCTAACGAGAATACGGGAACGGATGGATTCCAAAGCGGCATAGACAACCAGCAATGCAACAGCCAGAAGCGTGACCATGATCAAGGTCACTTCACTTCGGCTGGCTAGTACCCGGTCATAGACCTGGATCATATAAAGCGGGCTGATGAACATCAGCAGGTTGATGAAAAAACTAAAAGCAATGACAAATATAAAATTTGTCTTGCAGACAGATAGTGCTCCGCCCAGAGCTGACTTCTTGTTAGTGATGTACGACACCCGCACCCCCAATCAGTAGAAAAATTTGGTTTTTAAAAAAACCTAAATTCTCGCCATGATTACATCTTCGATATGCTCGGGTGCGGATGGGTTCAGAGCCGGATGCTGCCGGATGCGGGCCATAGCTAGATTCTCTTCTCTTATTCACTCGAACCTAGTCCTATGGAAGGCTTAGGCCCAATGCAGCGCGGCGCAACTCATATCACTTAACACAAATTTATCGCCTGCAGGAAGCGAGAGCCCATCTGGCTCTCTCGCTTTCGGTTTCATAAAGGCTGAAATGAGGCGACCGAACGGTTTTCCTAATTTGGTCTGAAAGAGGCCTTCAGAAGTCAGCACTGAACACTGCAGCAGAGGCTGATCCATGCGGCTGACGGAAAAGACGGAATTGACAAAATATATATCGCTTTTAAAGTAAAATAGGCCTTGAATTTCGGAAAATTAATATGAAAGCAAAATTTCAAGAAAATCAAATTATCCTTCGCCTGAAAAACGAAGGTAGGTTTCGCATTGGAAAATTTTCTTATGGTAGTCCAAATGTACTTTGGTGGGGAGAGGATGTAGAATTAAGTATTGGATCCTTCTGTTCGATTGCCGATGATGTAACTATCTTACTAGGGGGTAATCATAGATCTGACTGGATAACAACTTATCCATTTTCCGAGTTTGAAGAATGGCCAAATGCAAAAAGTATTTGCGGCCACCCTGCCAGTAAGGGAGATATAAAGATTGGTAATGATGTTTGGATCGGAAATGGTGCTACTATACTGTCTGGCGTTGAAATCGGTGACGGCGCAATTATAGGTGCAAAGTCCGTTGTTGCTAAAAACATTCCTCCTTATGCAGTTGCGATTGGGAATCCAGTTCGAATTGTAAAGAATCGTTTCCAAGAAGATCAAATAAAAGACCTTCTGCAAATTTCTTGGTGGGACTGGAGTATCGAGGAAATCAATCATGCATCATCTTATCTATTATCACCTGACATAAATCTTTTTATAAGTTATGCTAAAAATAAAAATTCAAGGCATTTATCAAAATCGGAAAATAATAAAACATTACGTGATTCTCTGAAAGAATTTTTTTGTTTTAACCGCATAAAATGATAGAAAAATTTGAATTTTATAATTTATATTTCTATGTATATCTACTTTCTATTTATAAATTAAGATGCGTTCCTATCGTTTATCTGATATTGGCCAGCCATTGCGTGATAACGTGTCAATCAACGTTGAGCGCGCGACTTTAAAAGTTCGGCATATAGACGCTTTGCTGGCGCCGGCGGCAAGAGCGGCAGTGATCTGCTCGATCTGTTCAGTCGTCAGGGTGGGAGGACGCCCGCCCCTCCGCCCTCGCCGGCGCGCAGCAGCTAGCCCAGCGATAACGCGCTCACGGGTCAGGGCCCGTTCATATTGCGCAAGGGCGCCGAAAAACGAGAACAGAAGCTCGCCATGCGGCGTCTGCGTGTCCATCGCCTCAGTCAGAGAACGGAAGGCGACGCCACGAGAACGCAGGTCTTCGACAATCGCTAGCAGGTGAGGCAGGGAACGGCCAAGGCGATCGAGTTTCCAAACAACAAGCGTGTCGCCCCGCTTCATATACTCGATGCACGCCTTCAGACCTGGCCGGTCGTCTCGCGCGCCCGATGCCTTATCGGAATAGATATGACGCTCGTCCACCCCGGCTGCGACCAACGCATCGCACTGCAAGGCGACGGATTGGCGGTCATCACTGGAGGAAACCCGCATATAACCGACCAGCATGTGCGAAAATCCCTCGATAGGAGCTTTCCGTACATTTAATCAATCCGACATAGTTTGTCGTGCAAAAATGGCTACTCGACCAAGCGAACATTGCCGTTCGCCCATCACCTGTCGGAAAACAGGTGTTTGTCGACAGTCAGGAGACGACCCCTTTCGGACACCGCTCAATCTTCCGGCTCATGTCAAAAGCAGATAAGGTGGATGGCACCCGCTCGCGGCATCTGAGTGCCAAGATGGGTTTGCCCTCAGGTGAACCCGAGCCCAAGGGGCCATCCGATATGCAGGTTACCACTGTCGACCTCGATCTGGCCAAGCACGTCTTTCAGGTTCACGCGATCGACGCATCTGGTCAGATCGTCATGCGCAAGGCGCTGCGTCAACCAGACACGCCACGTCCCGGTGTTGGCCGGGTAATCCGCACCGAAGCGGCGCACCAGCCGGGGAACATGGAAACGGTTCGAACCGACATGGTCGGTTCTTCAAGGTTGTGAGAGCGACGCGATGTGATGGCCCCACCGGTCAGGCCGGAAGCTGGGATAACCCGCCGAATGTCCGAGGCGTCATAGCCTGATAAGCAGATTGAGACCTCGAGCGTTTTCCGATCAGTCTGCGTCATAGCCAGCGGCTTTGAAGTAGTTGGCACATTCAGCGGGGAGGAAGAGCGGGATGAGCGCGCCGACGGCTTTCCAAAGCGCCTCGACCGTTCGCTCGGCCTTGGCGCGCATGAGCGCCTTGAGCTTCGAGAAGGCCATCTCTATCGGATTGAAGTCGGGGCTGTAGGGCGGCAGGAAGCGCAAGGATGCCCCCGCTGCTTCGATGGCCGCCCGCACGCCCTCGGCTTTATGGGCCGGAAGGTTGTCCATCACGACGATGTCGCCGGGCGAGAGTGTGGGCACCAGGACCTGCTCGACATAAGCCCGGAACGCGACGCCGTTCATCGGACCGTCGAGCACCATCGGCGCGGTCATGCCCGTCAGGCGCAGAGCGCCGGTGAAGGTCGTCGTCTTCCAATGGCCATGCGGCACGCCGGACCGGCACCGCTCGCCTCGTGGAGCTCGGCCGTAGCGCCGCGCCATCTTCGTCGACAGGTTGGTCTCGTCGATGAAGACGAGCTTGGCGGGATCGAGATCAAGCTGATCCTCGAACCAAGCCTGCCGCCGTTTCAGGAGGTCCGGGCGCTCCTGCTCGCTGGCGTGCGCGGTCTTTTTTTCCACGTCGTCCCGTGCCGGTCGAAGAAGCGCCAGAGCGTGCCGATCCCGACCTTGAGCCCGCGCTCCTCAGCCAGACGCCGCTGCATCTCGTGCAGCGTGATGTCGTCCTTGCCGTCGATCAGGCTTTGCAGGAACGCGGCCTCCGCCTCGATGCGACCCGAGCGGCGGTCCCCGCCCATCGGCAGCGGATCGCTACGGCCTGCTCGATCCTGCGAGCGCCAGCGTACCGCTGTTGCAATTGCAATCCCGAACCGCTCGGCCGCTGCATGGGTCGAGGCGCCATCGCGCATCGCCCGCAACACACGGTGCCGAAGATCAACCGACAACGCTCTCGCCATCCTTGCCTCCCTTCCGATCGACAGAGGGAATCATGAATGACGCAAAGACTCTACCCGGCCGGAAAACGCTCTAGTTCGCAGACCCCATCAGGGCCAGCAGCCTCCAACGGCTGCATCAACAGGCCGGACAGAAGACTGCACCCGACCAAAGCGCCAAAACGTCAGTTCGCCTCTTGCAACAAGGAGCCATCCACAGAAGACATGCTGGAACTGCTCTTCACGCCCGTTCGCAGCCAGGAATCCAACGGCATGTCCGAAGCCTTCGTCAAAACGTCGAAGCGCGACTATGCCAACGTTACCATTCTGCCAGACGCCGACACCATCCTCGCCTTGCTCACCGAATGGATCGAGGACTACTGCGAGGTCCACCCGCACTCAGGTCTGAAGTTCCCCTCGCCCCGCGAGTTCATCTGGCTCAGTGCCTAAACCCAACCGCTGCCTGTCCGGCGAAATGGGGTCCACTCCAGAAAGGCACGACCCCTAAACGTTTAATATCATTTTTAACCGATTAACTTTTTAAATCTGGTATATCTTTAACGTCAACGAAACGCCTGAAATCAAAAGGCCGAAGGCTGTCTGATCGCAAAGAACGGCATAAGCCTTGTCGATGGTCCATGCCAGCCTTTAGAAAGGCGAGATAGATAGGGTGCCGGAGACTAGCATGACGAGTTGGATGAAAACGCCGGAGCAGGAAGCGGCCCGGCGTGCGCGACATGGCCAGCGGCCAGTCGTGGTCGTCATCCCTTATTACAACGGCTCCGACTTCATCGAACGCTCAGCCCGAAGCGTACTCGAACAGACCGTGGCGCCAGCCGAGTTCCTTGTGGTGGACGACGGTTCGAATCCGAAGGAAGCGGCAAAGCTGGAAGAGATCAGCCGACGCATGGGCTTCCAAATCCTACGGAAGGAGAATGGTGGCCAGGGCAGTGCGCGCAACTTTGGCGTGCAACACTCAAGCGCGCCTTTTATTTGCTTTCTCGACCAAGACGATTTTTACCTCAAGAACCATATTGAGTTGCTGATCGACGCACTGCCGGATGATGATCCTCATTTCGGCTGGGTTTATGGAGAATTGTTCGAAGCGGATCGAGACGGCAACATTGTTCAAACGAACATCGTCTCGCGGCATTCCATGCATCCCAAGACCTCAATCGTCCATTTGATCGGTCATGACATGCATGTCTTGCCGTCGGCATCATTGATTTCTCGCGAAGCGTTCGAAGATGTTGGTGGATTCGATGAACAATTCATGGGCTATGAAGATGACGATCTCTTCATGCGCATCTTTCGACGTGGCTACACGAACCATTTTATCGAGAAGCCCGTCACGATCTGGTGCATTCATACCGAGAGCACTTCCCATGGCATTCGCATGGCACGCTCGCGCATGCGATACTTAAAGAAGCTGATGGCTGCTTTTCCGGAAGGTTCGGAAGATGGCCGGTTCTCCGCCCGCGACCTCCTGATAAATCGCTTTAATACTCTGATCCTTGGCGAAGGTCTGAAGGCTGCGCAGGGAGCACCTGGAAAATATTCATCACACCGTGAAGAATATATAGAAATCGCTCAAGATTATCTATCGATCCTCAATGCATCGCCCTCCCTTTCGAAATCCCATAAGCGCCGGATAGCTTTTCATTCATTCATACTAAGTCACCCGAAGTTCAGCTTTTTATATGAGATAAGTAATTTTTCCCGTCAGACTAGACGTCAGATAAGGCGTATTTTGCGCTACTGAAATACTATATAGCTAATTTTGCGGGAATATTTACAAGGTTAAAAATTTTTCCCAATTCCAAATTACTTGCATCATGCAACCAATCGCGGACAAGCGCGTTTTGCCGTAGAGTTAGAAACGGAGATTGGACGTCCCATGGGTAGCACGAGCGACAAAGCCGCAGGTCTGGCGAACGAAGCGATGGGTAACCTGAAGCAGGGGGTTGGCAATCTGACAGGCAATGAGAGCCTGGAAGCCAAGGGCAAAGCCCAAGAGCTGAAGGGCGAAGCTCAGCAGGTGAAGGGCGATGCCAAAGCCGCAGTAAAGGATGGCGCTGACAGCGTGTCGAAGGCTGCGCACGACAAGCTCTAATATATTCAGACACTTTGTATGGGCGCCACAGGATCCTGTGGCGCCCATTTTGCTGTCCGATAACACCTACAGCAGCCAAGCGTGCGCGTGAGGGATCGTGATCTGAGCAGCTTGGTTGGTCGCTTGCGCGGTCTTCCCGGTCCTCTGCGAACACTTGGCACAGCGTCCAGCGTTGCGGCCAGCATCATACTATCGTGACGGTTGGCGCCACTGAGGGTCAGACCGATCGGCGTGCCGTTCCGATCGACCACAAGATGGCGCTTCGTGCCCGGTTTGCCGCGATCCGTTGGGTTCGGGCCGGTCGCAGATCCCCCTTTTTAGCCGCGACGCTCGCGCTGTCGAGCGAGGCACGGCTCTAATCGAGCCGATTGGCATCGGCCAGACGTTCCAACAGAACCCGGTGCAGCTTGGCCCATACGCCGGCTGCCTGCCAGTCACGCAGACGTCGCCAGCACGTCATGCCTGAACATCCGAGTTCTGATGGCAGCATCTCCCAGGGTATGCCTGAGCGCAGCACGAACACGATCCCGGACAAGGCCTTCCGGTCATCGCAGCGAGGGCGCCCCGCTTTCGATCGATGCGGTGGCAGGGACGGCAGAAGAGGCGCTATCGCCTCCCACAAATCGTCGGACACATTGGGTCTGCTCATGCCACAGCAACACACAAACCCCAATTTTGTTAGGTGCTCTTAACCCGTTCAAGAGGATCAGTGAACAATTCCTCGTCTCAGCAATTTCAGAGCCGAACGGAGTGTGAGAACAGCATGCGTTTTGGTTTGAGTTTGCAAACGGATGGCCGCTGGTCAGTGGTCGATCAGACTACAGGCACCACGGCCGAGGATGGCTCGAAAACCGTAGATGGACTGGCTCTTCAAGAGGCGCAAATCGCCGCTGACGAGATGGAATTGACTGATCTCATCGCCAGGCTTCAAAGTGGCTCGCTGCCACTCAAAAAATGACTTTCGACTGGCTTTACCCATCTCTCAGAGCCGAGACAACCTATGCCGAACCAACGGTACGATCCATACAGCTACCCTCCGCGCGGCATGGATCACGTGGCCGCAGCTCGATATATCGGCGTTGGAATTCGCAAATTTGACGAGATGGTCTCGGACAAACGGATGCCCAAGCCCAAGCAAATCGATGGCAGGGAAATCTGGGACAGGGTTGAACTCGACAGCTACTTCACCGACCTACCATCACGCAACGCCGACGGCGGAAATCGGATCGACGCCTTTTTCGCGACCGCTGCAGCAAAGCAGGACTAAAGCCTCCAAGTCGATTATAGGCGTCACCCCTTGCTCACCACCTATGATCGAGGCGCGTATAGGTGTCGAACGTAAGGGCTCCTTTCAAAGCGCGCAGGCTGCACTGTTCGACCTCGGCAGGATCGGCTACGAGGTCCTCCTCGGCCACACGAAGATCGAGAGCACGGCGCGTTATCTCCGCGTCGATCCGGCAATCCAAACTGCCGTTGAAATATTATAACCAAAGGTTATATTCTGCGGGCTGCTTGCGCCATGAGCAGTTCGGCCCGCGTCACCCGGCTCATTTGTCAGGGAGACGTGGGCCATTCGAAAGGGCTCCCGAATGACCCGGAAGCGATACGGCGAACGCTGCCGTTCGCTCGATCTCCAGGGTCCTCTGCGCGATCTGCTGACGAGCCCGCGGAGGCAAACATTATGCTTCTCCAAACTCCCGCACAGCCCGTCCCTTCGGCGTCAGCTGGAACCAGGCTGTGTTCTGCCAGCCGAGTTCCGACGTCGCGAGCTTCAGTTCGAGCAATTCGAACACGGCCATCAGGATCTGCGGAGATAGCTCTTCGATCCGCCGGCCTGCGCTGTCGGGGTCACCGCCTGGAGTATCGAGCCTAATCAGCGCTCGCATCTGGATCGGCGTGAGATCAGAGAGGACGGTCACTGATCGCACGCGCAGCCTTGCCCCTCATGGCACTGCTTCTCACGGCTGATGCAGCTATTACCGCACGCCTTGCCCTTCGAGCATGTCTTGCAGCACGCTTGAGCCACACGAACCCCTTTGGCAGGGATCGGTGTCATAGGGACGGACGCGGCAGGAGGCGTCCGCGAGATCATGTCCTGCAGGGTCGTTTGCGCAGCAAGCGCAGATGACATTGACGCAGCCAGCGCCAACGCGATTGCGAATCCTCGAAGCATGTGGGCCTCCCTCCGCCAAATCATCTTCGAGTTGTAGACACCCGTCTAGCGTCTATCGTTTAGCCCGAACCCATCCGGCCGATTGAGCATCAGCCTCGTTGCAGAACCAGCGCTCACCGGCCTTCTCATTGATCTTCGTGCGACCATAATTCTGCTGACCGGGCATGTGGTAGATTTTGCCCGAGCCCGCGATGTTGCCCTTGATGTCGCAGCCTTTGGGCTGCCCCTCGGCCACGCGCTCGCTTTCCAGCCGCTGGCCCTGGTTGCGCCATTTGGACGGCTCGATGAACTGACCCGCCCAGAGGCCCCGCTTGGCGGCCTTGGCTTCCGCCTCCTCCTGGCTGTAGCGCCCGTCCGAGTACTGCTTGTACTCGATCGCCCAACCCGCCTTCACCATGGCCGCGTTCAGCACGACGTTGCCCGGCGTGGCGCATTCGGCGACGATCCGCCCATACCGGTCCCGATCTTCCTCGAAACACGCCACGCGCCCGGAACGGCCGATCAGGTCGGCAAGATACTGCGCCGCCCGGCCGCCGCAGAGATAGCGTTCGCCAGCCGCGTCGTCGCAGGTCTGGCTGCTTTCGGGTGCGTCCATCCCGTAGAGCCGGATCCTCGCCTTCGTGCCCTCGATCGCCAGCGTGTCGCCGTCCACGACGGTCGCCCGGCCCTCGATGCGCTCGGCTGCCGGTGCCGGCGTCGAGGACAGCCAGACGGCAAACGCCCCGAGGCCGATCGCGGCTGCGACAAGCCACCGCCTGGAAGACCGCCGGAGGGCGGCAGTTGGAGCCTGGGGCTCGTCCGCCATCATCTCGAACAAGGTGTGCTCCATCGCCTCCCGGTCCCGAACGATGCGCTCCATGGACGTGTCGATGGGTCGGCCTTCCAGAATGTCCGTGAGCGAGGCAAAGGCGCGTTCCTGCTCCAGGGTCGGAAGCCTTTGGTCAGCCATCTGAAGCCTCGTCCTCGGTGATCGACATTGCCTTGGAGCCTACCGCGAACACATGGTGAAGGGCAGCACCTTCCTCCTTTCCGGCAGCGAGATCCCCTGATGTGCAACCTTTACTCGCTGACCAAGGGCCAAGCCGCGATCCTGGCCTTCACACGGGCGATGAAGGACCGCACGGGCAACCTGCCGCCCATGCCGGGCATCTTCCCCGACCAGAGCGCGCCGATCGTGCGCACGGTGGACGGCGAGCGGGAGCTGACGATGGCGCGCTGGGGCATGCCTTCACCTCAGTTCGCCCTGAAAGGCCGCGCGACCGATCCGGGCATCACGAACATTCGCAACACCAAGAGCCCACATTGGCGCCGCTGGCTCGGCCCAGCCCATCGCTGCCTCGTGCCCTTCACCTCGTTCTCGGAATACGACACCGACGAAGACGGCAAGAAGGTCCCGGTTTGGTTCGCGGGCAGCGAGGATCGGCCGCTGATGGCCTTTGCCGGTCTCTGGACGGAATGGACGAGCGTTCGCAAGAAGGCCGAGGGCGAGGTCACGGTAGAGGCGTTCGGCTTCCTGACGACGGAGGCGAACCGGACGGTCGGCGCGATCCACCCCAAGGCCATGCCCGTCATCCTGACCGAACCCGACGAGTTCGACCTTTGGCTGAGGGGAGACTGGAAAGAGGCGTCAATTCTTCAACGCCCGCTTCCCGACAGCAACCTTCGGATCGTCGCACGGGGTGAGAGAAGCGACGCTGAGGGGTAGATCCTGCGCCGCGGACGACTGCGACAGCGCTCTGACGAGATCGGATACCAGACTGAGAATGTTGGGCGGCAGCGTAGCCAGGTCGGCCACCGTCTGAGAGAGTTGAGGCGGTATCCGGTTTGCAAACGGGTCCTTGGCGTCGCCGCTGGTCGGCTCAGCAGCGCCTATCAGATCCATGAGGGAACAATCGAGCACTTTAGCGATGCGGATCGCCGTCGATACGCTGATGCGATTGCGGCCCGTCTCGTACTTCTGGACCTGTTGGTAGGTGACGCCGAGATGCCCCCCTAAGGTTTGCATACTCAGGCGCTTCTCCATTCGAAACGCCCGCACCCGCAAGCCGAGCGCCACATCGACCGGATCCAACTTCAAATCCACGAGAACTCTCCGTCGTCTGTTCGAACGATGTCTGCTTTGCAGCCGATATCGTGAACCCGCCATGCCCCTCGCCATGGCCCACGAGTGTGGCATGAGTTCAGTTTGTCGCGCTGCAAAACAGATAAGAGCCTACACTCAAAAAGGGATTATTAAGACCCCTAAACCACTATAAGTTGATTATTATAGGTTTCCCTGAGGTAGAGGACCCCCTATGTCTGCCAGTCGCAACGCCCTCCTGATCGAAGCTCTGGCCAAGCTGGGGGAGGTTGAGAAGACCCTGGCGGAGGCCGTTCAGGACGTGCGCACAGCGGTGCATCTCATTCGATACCAGTCTTCTGACGCCGAGATCCAAGGCGGCAACGAGGCGATGGCGACGGAGTGAAACCTTGCCGCTCCTAAGGAGCCGGGTCAGAGCCATTGGCTAGCCGCTTCCGCGCCAATCCAACCTCGGCCGGGTCCAAGCCAGCCGCGCCGGCGAACGCCATCAAGGTCGGCTCGTGCGCGAGAATGAAGTCGAGCAACCCGACGAAGAAGGCAGGCTTGGTCGCCTCCAGGCGAAGCTGCTCGATTGACAGACCCGACAGGTCGAGAAACCGGTTCAGGCGCTCGTTGTCACCGGCCAGAAAGGTCAGCGCATCGATGCCGATCGTCTCGGCGTCCTTACCCGATCCGATGGCTCGTGTTCCCCCGCGGATCATTTGTGCAGCTTCCGCCTGACATACCCTACCGAAACGCTGGGCATAAGCTTGACGTATCGTCTAACGAAGCATGCTACCTTCCATCGGCGCAAAAAAACTACGAGGAATAAGAATATTATGGGGCAAACTTGAAACTTTTTTGTGGCCGCTGCGTATCTCGCATGCGGGAGGTTCCGCATAGAGAGGGAAAAGTCGATGTCACCGGACAGCATTTCCGATAGCGCTAGAAAAGTGATTAATATGGAGGCTGGCCGTCGAGCTTTCCTTCGCACAGCAGGTCTCGCTACCGCTGGAGCCGCAGTTCTCGGCTTTACCGGTTTTCCATCCTCGGCCGAAGCCCAAACCATAACCGACGCGTCGGTCCTCAACTTCGCTCTGAACTTGGAGTACCTAGAAGCCGAATTCTATTTGCGTGCTGTTCGGGGGACCGGCCTCTCGGCCTCACAGGTGTCCGGAAAAGGAACGCTTGGTCCCGTACGTCAAGCGGTAGAAGGACAATCGGTCTCATTCGTAACGCCCGCCGTGAGGGAGTACGCGATGGAGATCGCCAATGACGAAGAGAAGCACGTCAATTTTCTTCGGTCCGCCCTTGGTTCGAACGCGGTTGCCCGTCCTCCGATCGATTTGGACTCCTCTTTTAGCGCCGCCGCTCTTGCTGCCGGTTTGATTCAGCCAGGCGGAACATTCAATCCTTTCACGAGCGAAGACAACTTCCTGCTGGCCGCATTCATCTTCGAGGACGTCGGTGTGACGGCCTACAAAGGCGCTGCGCGGTTCATTTCGAATAAGGACTATCTGGAAGCGGCAGCGGGTATCTTGGCAGTCGAAGCCTACCACGCCGGCATCATTCGCACTTTGCTGTTCCAACGTGGCTTCGTTGACGCAGCGAACCGTATCTCCAAAGCAAGAGACAACGTGGCGGGAACGGCGGTTGACCAAGGTATTACGGTCTCCGACCCGGCGAGCCCGATGGCGGGGCAAGCTAACCTAGTACCGACAGACGCCAACAGCGTCGCCTTCAGCCGCTCGCCGCAGCAGGTCCTCAACGTGGTATACCTTGGAAGTGCACCAAGTCCCGTCAGCTTCTTCCCCATCGGCGTGAACGGCGATATTCGCTAGAGATCTAAGCTTGGTCCGATGGTTCCAAGCATCCTACATCTTGAAAAGCAGGCACTTATACAGTGCCTGCTTTTCGTTGCCATTGGAACAAACAAGACAACAGCATCGTGAGCTCGGATCAAGGCTTGCTCGTCGACGGTGGACTGCCAAAGGTGAGACGGAATGGAGATTGGGCGGCGATCGCAGCCGCTGCCGTACCTGGTTGTGTTCCCTGAGGTGGGGCAGTTCCCGGCGCGCCACCCGGAGTTGAAGCGGACAGTGCCGAGGACGGCTCGATCGGAGTCGGGGGGGCAATCGGAGCGGCAGTAGCACTGACCGCAGGAGGGGCAGAAGTCCGCCCGGCCTTGAACATCTCAAGTACGACTTCATTCGAACCGTTTGTAAGGCGCACTAGGGAGGGTTGAATTTCTATGACCCGCCATGCGTCGACTAATTCACCTTCCGTTACCGAAACCAAGGTGCCGCCGGCCTTGCTCTGAATTATCGCCTGCCCCCCGGCATCCGATGTCAGCGTTCCCACCAGCCGGAGATGATCCGCTGTCGGGGTTGAGATTACCGGTGGTGGAGGAGGGCCAGCGTTGACGCTCGTTGTAGGCTGAGGTGGGCGTCGGCTTGGGCTAAACAAAGGGCGATCCAGGAATGCGCTCATCTTCGACGTCGCGATACCCGCCAAGGGATTGGCGATCCCGGGAGAGTTAGGGATCGGGGACGAGAGCGATAAGCCCTGTGCGAGCGCTGGCCCTGACCAGCACAGGGCTTGCAGGAGAAAGGCCCCCAGAGCCATTTTCACATGCGGGTTCATAGGACGAGCGCCTTCCACCTTGCCCGAACAACGGCGTCGATGCGAAGTCGCGGATCGCTGCCGAGGTCGTTCTCCTCCGATTGGAGACGTCGCACAGCGAGATCCGTGATCGTCATCAGCGGCAGTCCAGTCTCGACGGAATGAAGGAAATGCAGGAGATCCGCGTTGTCACCGTCCAACGTGACCCGGATCTCGATGGTATGATCGGCTTCGACATCCTGAACGATGCCCGAACTGCTTTCGACGACTTGGGCGGAAGCACTCTCAATCAACGCCACGAGGCGACGTTGAAGATCGGCTTCTGCCAGACTGCGGGACGGCGCGTTCACGAACACCGTTGAGGATGTGGCATTCGGTTCCCTCACCAGACTGCCCGCCAAACGATCCTCGTATCTCTCGAGTTGGAGACGGACCGCCTCCGAATGGGTCCAAAGATCAGCAATGCCAATGATATTGGCGCCGATCGCCGGAAGGAGCGCGAGCGGCAGAACGATGAAAACTATGATCGCCGTCCATCGTTGCCAAGAAGGGCCCAGTTCCTGAGTCATGGCTTCGAACCCTCGGGCACGGCAGCGCTCGCTTCTCGAACTGCGATGATGTCGAAGCGGTCGCCGCCATTCGCCTCGCGGATCACGGGAGACTCGAACCGCACATTCTTCAAACCCGCCTCGCCCTCCAGGATCGGCACGAGCGCGGGCGCGTTCGCCGAACGCCCCTTCAGATGCACGGCCGTTGGAGAAATATGGAATTCGGTTAGAAACGTGCCGTCAGGAATAGACCTTGCCAGCCGATCGATCAGGGCAAAATTCGCGCTATCCAGCGTCTTGCTCGCGAGAAGCACTCCAACGGACTGACCGGGATCCTCGCCCGCGAGACGCGACTGAACGATGCGCCTCTGGACGTCAAGGGCGCCGGACGCGACATCGAAGTCGTTCTGGGCCAATGCCTGCCAAGCTGTGGTGCCGATGAAGATTGCAAGCGACGTGGGGAACGCGATCAAGCAGAGACAACGCAGAAGTTGCCTACGACGAGTCGCTTTTCCAGAAACCGCGCCCTCCAGAAGGTCGACAGTCAACGGAGCGTTGATTGAGTCAGCGGCAGAGCCGATGGCGGTAGGGGAGCGACCCAACCGACTGAGTTTACGGAGCGCCAAGTTCACGATGTCTCGCGATGTCGCTGCAAAATCGATCTCGATCGGGTCGGTGGGCGATCGTCCCGGCCGAACCCTGTAACCGTAGACGACATCATCGACTTTCCAGGGCGTCAGACGCTCGAGGCGATGTTCGACAATGGCAGCCGCAAAGGGCCTACTTTCGGCAGGGAGAACGAACCGCTGCCGAACAATCATCGCGGGATCGATGCGCAATTCCACTATGTCGGCCGTGAGAAAGTCCTGCCGCCAAGACGCTGAACCGTGATCATCATCATCGCCCATTCGTGCGATCGTTTCCGGTACGCCTCGCGCAAGACGAAACAGTTCCAAGGTCGATCCCACCTCGCGCACGATCCAGCGTCGATCTCGCGAACGACCGGGAAGACGTTTCTCGATGATGCGTGCCGCGATGTCGGCGAGATCAGCGAAGCGTTGTACAGCGGACTTCGTTTCGTTCGACGAGTGGGACGCAACGTCAGGGCGCTGGAACAGCAGCTCGGATGAGGCGACCAGTCCTTCCTCCTGTCTCGGACGGGTTCGAGACGAGAACGGTGCCGTCTTGCCCAAAAGGAATCTCAACCTGTCGCCCTTATGACTTCCGCAAAAGAGGTCAGCCCGCTCGCGCATTTGTCGAGCCCGTCTTCGAGCATCATTCGCATCCCACCCCGACGCGCCGCTTCGAGAATGAGGCTGGCATCGCGCACGTCGCGGATCTGGTCGTGTAGGTCGGCGTCCGCTCGCATGACCTCGAATATACCGATACGTCCTCGATAGCCCGTCTGCCCACAAATGTCGCACCCAACGGGCGCGAAGTAGGTTTCGGCCACCTCGCAGCGCAATTGTCGTTCTTGTATGAGGTCACGTGCCGCCGCGGCCATGGACGTATCGGGACGCCGGCACCGATCGCAGAGCCGGCGCACGAGGCGTTGGCCCAAGATCCCCCTCAGGCTGGCCCCGATCAGATATCGTTCGACGCCCATGTCCATGAGCCGTACCACCGCGTCCACGGCAGAATTGGTGTGCAACGTCGTCAGAACGAGATGGCCAGTCAACGCCGCCTGGATGCCTATTCCCACCGTCTCGCGGTCGCGCATCTCGCCGACCATGATGATATCCGGGTCATGGCGCAAAAACGAGCGAAGGGCCGTGGCGAATGTGAGGCCGATCTGCGGCTTGATCTGCGTTTGATGCACGCCGGCCAGTTGGTACTCGATCGGATCCTCGACGGTGACGATCTTGCGTGAAGGATTGTTCAAAAGCGAGATCGCGGTCGCCAGCGTCGTCGTTTTTCCGCTGCCCGTCGGACCGGTGACGATGACGATACCGTGCGGTTCGGTGAGCAGCGTCTCGAAGGCCGACTGGTCGGCGGCGGACATCCCGATGCGTTTGAACTCAAGAAGGCGCGCATCCTTGATCAGGATTCGCAGGACTGCGGTCTCGCCGTGGTTCGTCGGCATGATGGCGACGCGAAGATCGGCCTCGACGGAGCCGACACGCAGGTTGGCTCGTCCATCCTGGGGAAGCCGCCGCTCCGCGATGTCGAGGCCCGAGAGGATCTTAATGCGCGAGAGGATGGCAGGCGCCATATTGGACGGCACCTTTTGGTCGCGCCGCAAGAAACCATCTACGCGATAGCGGACCGACAAATGATCTCGTTCCGTCTCGAGGTGGATGTCTGTGGCGCCCAACTCCACCGCTCGCTCGAGGATCCTGTCGATCAGCCGCACGACCGGCGCGCCGCGCGCCAGATCCTTCAGTTCATCGGCTGTTTCGTCGGCGGGGTGGGGATTTGCGTCAGGCATGGCAGAGGCCACCGGCGCCTCAGGATCACTCTGCTGCAACGCTCGCTCGAACAGAAGATCAATCTCTTCGAACGACAAAACCCCAATCTCTGCCGGACAACGAAGTGCCAAACGGACCGCGCGGATCGCGTCCTTGCGGCCAGGGTCGGCCAGGGCAATGAAGACGGCTTCCTCGCCGCGACGATAGGGAAACGCGTAGGCTTCCCGCAGAAATCGGCGCGACAAATTGAGGAAATGCGGCGCGTAACCTGCCACCTCGTCGAAGGTCAGACGTGGAAGCGCGTAATGCGCAGCAAGTGCCTCAGCGATCTCTTCGGCCGCCCGACCACCCGCGCGCCATAGCGCTTCCGGTTCGTCTCCGAAAGGACTGGTCCCAGCTTCATCAACGATGCTGGGCGCAGGATCGACTACGGTCTCAGCCTTGGGGGACGACGATGCACGACCGTTCCGGGCATTCGCGAAGAGTGAAGTCCAGCTCAGCGTTTGTCTCCTCGGGAAAAAACGGTCCGCCCTGGCCACATGCAGAATTTAAAGGAGAGGCTACCATGGAACCGATCGATTGGTCATGCTGCTCAAGCGCCACAGACAGACGGAGACGACGATGTCGGCTTCGTTGACCGTTTCCATCACGATCGCGAGAATGCTTACCGAAACTCGACCACCCGCGCGCACGAGGACCAATCGAGATCGAAGCCCCTGAGGCTATCTAGCATCTGCGATTGCGGGCCCCACCCTTCGGTCGAACGTTAACCTTTTCTTAAATTGCTGGGGGATCGCGAAGCCGAAGCCGATCGATTTTCGTATCTTATTAGTCCGCTTTGTTGCTGATTGGATATGGTGGAACGCTCGCTAAGCGCGCAGGAATGCAGTCAGGACAGCTTGGGGCAAGCTTTAAGAATGGTGTGTGTGTGAATCTTCGGCTGTTATCAGTCTTGTCTGCACTGCTCCTGACTGGCTGTCAGACGAGTGATCCAACAGGTCCTGAAACGGATTCTATTCTCACCGGAGCATTCGGCGATCTGCAAGCCCGCTCGGAAGGCAATAACCCTGGCTATGGTGATCTGACGGGGCGTCGGGCTCGAGGTTCTGTCGAGAATTTGACGCAAAACTACCGACCGGAACGCGGCCCACCCCCCCGTGGCTTGACGATGGCAACCCCTGTCACGAGCGAGGGAGGCGGCAGCTATACTCTCAATTTCGAGAACGCCGATATCAAGGATGTCGTACGCGCCGTTCTAAATGACGCACTCCATGTCAACTACGTCATCAGCGGAAACGTTGCTGGTCCCGTCACGTTGTCATCGGCCAGACCCGTCAATCGCACGGAACTTCTTTCGACGTTGGAAACCGCCTTGAGCTCTCTCGGCTTCAGCTTGACCCGCGAGGGCGGCTCCTATCGGATTTCCCCAACCGGCTCATCCGGTGCGATCGTTGACGTCGGAGCCCGTGCACGCTTGGGTTACGGTGTGTCGATCGTGCCTTTGAGGTTCGTCAAGGCGTCGACGATGCTGGAGCTTCTGTCCGGCTTCGTCGCCCAGGGCGAAAATTTGAAGATCGATGCTTCCAAGAACACTATTTTCATCCGTGGCAGTGGTGGCGAGCGCCAAGCTGCGATCAACGCGGTTCTGTCGTTCGACGACGATTGGATGGAGAACCAGTCGGTTTCGGTCTTCACGCTGCAGGAAGCCAAGCCCGAAGCCATCATTCCCGAATTGCAGCGAATCTTCGGTGCCAGCGGCGACGACGCCACCATTCAGTTCCGCTCGATCGACCGGCTTCGCAGCATTCTGGCGATCTCGCAGAACCCAAAGCTCATCAGCCGAGCAGGGACTTGGATTCGCCGTCTCGACCGCGAAAACCCCGGCGTTGGTGAAGGCGTTTTTGTATACAAGCCAAAACATCGTAGCGCCGAGGATCTGGCAAAAGTTCTCTCAAGCCTTTTCGGCGGCGGCGGGAGCGGGCGTTCTACGGTGCGCGGGGCGCGCCAACCCACGTTCGCCGGCGGGAGCGGGACTGCGGGAGACGCAGCGGCGGGCGGGTTCACTTCGGCTGAAGCAACGGGCAATTCGCGTGTTTCCTCTGCCTTCGAAGCTGCCAATGGGGTTGGCAACGAGTTCAGCGCGGGGTCCGCGCCAGGTGTAATCGATCTGACGAGCCAGCCGCAGGGAGGCGGCAGCGGCAGTATGGGCATTCGCATCAGTGCGGATCCGTCGAACAACTCCATCGTGACCTACGCTGACGCCGAGGTTTATCAGAAGGTGCTGGTCGCCTTGCGTCAGCTTGACTCGACGCCTCAGCAGGTGGCTGTCAACGTGACGATTGCGGAGGTTCAACTCACCGACGCGCTCAAATACGGCGTCCAGTATTACGTCAACAGTCACAACGTTGGATTCAACAATTCCAACAATCAGTCGATCAGCCTGAAGGACGTCGCGTCGAGCGTAGTCCAAAGCCAGATACCGGGTTTCAACTTCTTGCTTGGAACCAACTCCGATCCGGATGTTATTATTTCCGCGCTCAGCGTCATCAGCAATGTCGAGATCCTCTCGTCGCCGTCGCTCGTCGTGGTGGAAAATCAGACCGCCACACTTCAGGTCGGCGACCAAGTGCCTGTTACGACACGACAAGCGCAAAGCGTTGAAAACGGCCTGGCACCGTTGGTCAATCAGGTGGAGTTCAGAGACACCGGTATAATCCTCAACGTGACGCCGCGCATCGGGCAAAACGACGCCGTCACGATGAACGTTGAGCAGGAAATTTCGGCGGTGGTGAACGGCAGCAACACACTGACACCGACGATCTCCAAGCGCCGGGTCTCCAGCCAGATCGCCGTTCAAAATGGGCAAACCGTCCTACTGGCAGGTCTGATCTCGGCACAGACACGCAAGGGCAATTCCGGTATTCCGGGCACGCGCAAAATTCCAGTCTTGGGAAAGCTGCTCGGCCAGACTGACAATTCCGCCAATCGGACCGAGTTGATCATGCTGATCCGACCAACCGTAGTGCGATCCTCTCAGGATGCTGCATCCGTGGCCGCCGAGTTGAAATCGCAGATGTGGGGGATTGGCATGCGCTCATCACCCCTGAAATGATGCGGCGCCTGTTGCCGATCTGCCATCGGCGGGGAGCCGCACGGATGGCTGCCTGGTCTGCGATCGCCGGGCTGGTCGCGTTCGCCGCATGGGGATGGGCACCGTCGTCGTTCCCGCCTGCCTTTTCGCTTGCCATGATCGTTGTCTGGATTGGTTTTGAGGATCTGCGTCGCTTCACCATCCCAAACACCGCCCTGGTCGGCTTTGCTGCCTTGGCCATGCTCGACCTGATTATGCGGCCGATGTTCACGCTGGAGCCGGTTCTGTCTATTGGCCTCTTCACACTCGATGGACTCCTATGTGGCGGAAGCATCCTTCTCGTGCGGGAGGCCTACTTTCGCCGAAAAGGAGAGGACGGCGTTGGATTTGGCGACGTAAAGCTTGCTGCAGTCGGCGGCCTCCTTTGCGGCGTTACGGCGTTCGCCTATGCGCTTCTCGCCGCTAGCCTCGTCGGTCTCGCCGCCGCGCTTGCCGCGCGACACTTCAGATTGGGGGAATGGAACGTAAGAATCCCGTTTGGAGCATTCCTAGCGCCAGCACTCCTCGTGGCTTGGTTTCTGAAGGCCTACACATGAGAGCGAATGCCAACGAAAGGCACAGGCCAAAACGGGTTCGTTTCTAGATGGCCCGCTTTCGCTATAAAGCGTTGAACGTGTCCGGTCGGCTCTTGGAGGGCACGATGGATGCGGTTTCATCAAAGGACGTGCTGCGGGAGCTTGATAAGGCTGGTTTCACTCCGGTTTCTGCGCATCCCGTTGGAACAGGCGATAGCCGGTCCTGGAAAGAGCGACTGACGCCCGATCCCAAACCCGCCGAGATAACGGCCTTTACCCTCGACTTGGCGATGCTGTTGAAAGGCGGCGTCTCGCTCGACGAGGCGCTTGTCATTCTCACGCAGATGGAAACGCGGCGCTGGTTGGTAAAACTAGTCCGTTCACTCCACACCGAATTGTCGTCCGGTCAGAGCTTCTCGGCAGTCCTTGAAACCCATCCGACACTCTTTCCACCACTCTACGTCAAGATGGTCGAAGTCGCCGAGATGTCGGGCAGGCTCGAAGAAGCGCTAACGAGCATCGCTGCGGAGCGGCAACGCATCGAAAATCTGAGCAAGCGCTTAGTGTCAGCGATTGCCTATCCAGCCTTCTTGGGTATCGCGGCAGTGGGCGTTTTGTTTTTCGTTCTTCTTTACATCATTCCGCAATTCGAGGGTGCGATCCAGGGTTTCCGTGATCGGATCGATGGGTCGGCCTTGTTCGTATTCGAGCTTTCGGAGGGCCTTCGAGCGGTTTCCGGTTACATTCTACCGACGCTTATCGGACTTCTGGTCGTCGGTCTTCTTTCCAAGCGACTACTGGTGGGGCGGTCCCTGGGAATGGAGATTCTGTCGCGTCTTCCGTTCACGCGGCGTCTGGTCACCTATACGCTCACGCTAACTTTTTGTCGGACCCTGTCGATCCTGCTTGCTAATGGCGTCGATATCTCGACATCGCTCCGGCTCATTGGTGGTATCTCTCGCGTGCCCCGCTCGGCTGGGACGATCGACGCCATCTTGGCGGACGTTCGGCAGGGGACCCGTCTTTCGCAGGCGCTCTCGCAACGGCCTCTACTGCCCGCCCATGTGGTCCAGATGTTGCGCGTCGGCGAGGAGTCGGGCCGTCTTTCCGAGAGCGCGGCGCGTGTATCCTTGTTCTACGAAGCCAAGCTGGACGCGGCCCTCGCTCGCTTCACCGCCGTTCTAGGTCCTGTTCTCATGATGAGCGTCAGCGTGCTGATTGGCTGGTTGATCATCTCGATTATGACAGCGCTCATGAGCATTAACGATCTTCTAATATGAGACACTCCATGCGTTCCCAATCCTTCGCACGACGTCATGACCCGTCTAACGTTCCATCCAGGACGACGGACGCCCGCGATCGCACAGGCGGGTTCACTCTTGTCGAACTCCTTGTGGTTCTGGTCATCCTCGGATTGGTTATGGGTTTGGTGGGTCCTCGCGTCCTCAACTACCTAACCAGCTCGCGTGAGCGCGCCGCCAGTCTGCAGATTTCATCGTTCAAATCCGCACTCGATTTGTTCTTCCTCGACACGGGGCGCTATCCCAATGCCAGCGAAGGCTTGGCTGCGCTTGTGACGCGACCCTCCTCCGTCGAAAATTGGAATGGCCCATATCTCCAGCAGACTGGCGTACCCGCCGATCCCTGGGGCAATCCGTATCGCTACTTGTCCCCCGCGCAGAACGCGCCTTATCGCATCATCTCCAATGGCGCCGACGGTCAGGAGGGCGGCAGTGGTTCCGATGCCGACATTGAGAGCAACTGAACGGCAAATCACAGGGGCCAGGGCGCGCGACCGGAAGGCGGGTTTCGCGCTGGTCGAGTTGATGTTGGCGTTCGCCGTGATTGCCCTTATCGCGGCCTTGGTGCTTCCCTCGGCGCGTTTCGGCATGGGGGCCACCCTCCAGCGTTATGAGGCGCAGCGTATTGTCTCGTTGCTACGGGGGGACCGGAATGCCGCGATCCGCACCGGGCGCCCTGTCACGACACGCATCGATCTGGCCCGGGGACACTTGGTCGCCGGCGGATCGGACTCCGAAATCACGTTACCATCGGCTCTCGCCTTTTCCGCCCAGCCTGCTAGCCTCGGCGGCTTGGCGTTCACAACCGACGGACGCTCGAACGGAGGGCTGCTTTTTTTAGGGACGCGAGAGCGGGGCATTGCCGTACGCGTTGATCCACTGACTGCGTCCATCCAGATCGAAAGATTTTGACAAGTTGGTCCCGATCGATCGCCCGGCATCGTGTCGCTCGTCGCAGTTGAGGTGCAAGGCGGGTTTCACCCTGATCGAAGTGCTCGTGGCCTTCGTCGTGCTTGCTCTTCTCATGCTCGTTCTCCAGCGCGGTGCGGTTGGCAACGTGGAGGCCGGACTGCGCGCGCGGGACCGAATCGAGGCGACGCGCGTCGCTCAGACCTTGCTGACGAGCCCTACCTTGGCTCGGACCGGTCGACCGGCATCTGGCCGCATGAACGCGCGTGACTGGACCGTTCGGTTCGAACCCATTCCTCTAGCCGCCGGCAGCGTCGGGCGGACTGGCACAAACTTCTTTCGGCCAATGCAGATGATTGTTTCGGTCAGCATGTCGTACGGCATGGGGGCACCGCTTGTCGCTGAGCAGGTCCAGTCGGTGCGCCTCGCAGCTGAGCCGAACCGATGAGGCGACGCGATCATTGGTCTAGGCGGAAATCGGCCGAAGCCGGCTTTCTTCTCGCCGAAGCGCTCGTGACGATGGCGATCAGTGCATTTCTCCTCTTCGCCCTTGTATCGCTGGTGCATCTGGTGACGCGTGCGGACGCCCGTGCCGTCGATCTGTCGCGTCGGACCGAGGCTGAAACCCGAGCACTCGATGCCGTCGGTCGAGACGTTCAACCTGCGCTCCGGCTGCGTTGGGGAGGAGCGGGAACGGCTTTCGTTTTTGCGGGCACTGCGGACTTTCTTCAGTTCGCTGTGCGCGATCCCGACAGCGGTGATATTCGGATGGTGACGTTAAAATCTGAGGGACAGGGCGGTCTCATCAGAACCAGCGCACTCTTTCCGCCCTATGCACGCGGTCCGCAGGACTTGGTGGTCAACGAGCAGCGCGTGATCGACACAGGATCGTCCGAACTGCGTTTCGCCTACTTTCAAATGGTGGGACGTGACCAAGAAGTCCTGACCGACAGTTGGACGAAACCGCTAGAAATGCCATCTGCCTTGCGGATCTCTCTTATCGACCCGTTCACTCAGGCAATCCAGTCCGCCGTCCGGATTCCCTTTATGATAGACGCCGAGACAGGGTGCGCATCACCCCGACGCGGCCTCTGTTCCTATGTTGAGACTGGTGAGGCAGATGTCCTCGACTCGAACGATCTTCCACCGGAAGCGGTCGAGCCCAACGACCCGTTGGGGTGGATGCGCTATGCCCGTTGAATGCCGGCCTGGGCTTGCCGCAGCAGGCGATAATGGTTTCGTTCTCCTATCGGTGCTTTCGGTCACGGCGCTGCTCGCCTTGATTCTGGGCGGGGCGATGCTGCTATCGAGAGCTACAATCGACACGTCTCGCCTGACCGACAGCACACTGCGAAAGAACGCCCTGCTTCAGTCCGGTCTCGAACTCGCGGGACATCAACTTTTCGTCCTCCGTACGGATCCGGCCGCACTCGGCGCTCAACAGTTGCGCTTGGACAGCGGTACCGTGACTATCTCGGTTTCCTCGGAAGCGGGCAGGGTTGATCTGAACAGCGCGGATGAGTTGCTCCTAGCAGCTGCGGCGCGGGCAGCGAACCTTACAGACTTGACGCCAGCCGAATTCGCGGCTCGTGTAATTGATTGGAGGGACAGCGACGACGACGCCCGTGCCGATGGTGCGGAAGCCGAAGCCTACCGTGCGGCAGGCTCAACCTATACGCCGCCCAACAGCCCCTTCCGCTCGGTGGGCGACCTCCGCTACCTCCTCGGCATCACGGCTGCCGATGTCTCGTCGCTCAGCGCGTATGTGACGATTTCCAACCCCGCAGGTAAGATAGATCCGATGTACGCTCCCACAGCGCTGCTCGAAGCGCTTCCCGGCGTTTCGCCATCAGCGCTTGCCGCTCTCGCCGACGCTAGGAATCGTTCCGGGCTAGACCGCCTGTTTCATATGCGAGCGATTTTTCGCGGGCTGGAGGCTCATGTCGTGCTGGGAGAAATGCTTCGAGCGTTCGCTGTGCACCTCGAAGTCCGGCTCGATGGCATAGTAGCAACGGGCATGGTCGACGCGGTCCTGATCGCTCCGGTGCTTTCCGATCGTCCGTTTCAAGTGACACAGTGGGTGCAGCATTGATCGAGCCCGGCTAGCCGGCGCGCGTGGAGTAATGGGCTCCATTTCTATTTTTTGTTGGCGAACCAATCTCAATTTGAATTTTTTGCAAAATTCAATCGACGGCAGATAAAAGCGCCATCATCCTTGGTGGGGCGGAGCGATCTTTTCGTCACTCGCACGGTCGAGTTTATAAGGACGCTATATGAATTCCGTGGTTTTGAACCTCGTTGCTGTTCGACCGGAAACCGTGCTGCAGCGCACGGATCAATCTGTCATATACGACGTCGCGTACGAGGATCTGGATCTAGCTTTCGAGCCCTTTCCCGAAGACATACCCTTCGGACTCTATCGTTTGAGCATCGAAATTAACGCGGCGGAGTCTATTAAACTAAGCGCGCAACTCCGGGTTGAGTCCAACGGTCTTCAGGAGCCGTATCGTGTTATCGTCGAAAAACGCGAAGGGTACGTGGATTTCTTCTTCGTTCTGATGGGCAACGAGCATCGTCCTGTACTGACGATCGCTGTCGATGGCCCAAGTCGCTTGTCGATAGGCGTCGCTCACCTCTCCCGCGTTTCGACGACGCGCTGGAGAAGCCGGCGCATCCTGCAGTGGTTCAAGACCCGCACAACGCGACCTCAGATCCTTTGGGAGGACACGCGATCTCTTGTTGACGATGTTCGACACGGAGGCTTGAGAGAGATTCATCGACGTTACGCCGAAACGGTTAACCCTTCGATTTGGTCCGAGCGGAAGCGTTTCGATCAGCGTTTGAGTCGTATCGTTCGCGCGACCTCCGTAACCAACCGAGATTTTCTTGCACGCCTTCCCCTGAACGTTTCATCAAATGCTTCGTCCCTGTCGATCGTGATTCCGGTGTACCGGACGCCGCGCAAGTGGCTCGAAGAACTCGTCACGAGTCTGAGACACCAAACTAACCTCGACTTCGATGTGATATTCGTTCTCGACGGTCCGCAACCGGACCTCAAGGCGGACCTTAAGCGGATGCTCCAGGGAGGTGTTGGGTATCAGATACTCACCCTTCCCGAAAATCGAGGAGTCGCTGCCGCGACCAATGCTGGGATCCGGGCGACGTCGGGCGAGTTCGTCTTAGTCGTAGATCATGACGATGTCCTCGAGCGTCACCTTGTCGAGGCGTTCCATCGAGCTAGCTGTGCGATTTCAGCTGATATATACTTCGCCGATGAAGTGATCGCCGACGAAAACATGCAGGAGATGCGATCTGTAGCGTCCCGTGGTACCTTTGACATCCGCTACTATCTTTCGCATCCCTACATCGTCCATCCCATATTTGTCAGACGTGCGATAGCAGAGCAGGCCGGTCTCTTCGACGAAGCGCTGCGAGTGTCCCATGATGTTGACTTTTTCTTGCGTTGCGTTGCCCGGGCCGATCGCATCGTTCAGATTCCCCTTGTGCTATATTTTTGGCGAACACATGAGGCCAGTTTGGGTCACAAGGCCATCGACTCCGTCTACGAAAACACCAGCGCAGCCGTAAGATCTTACATTAGAGATCAGACAAAATGGCCCTCTTTCGAGGTGCGGGCTGGCGTCAACTTCAATGAACTCGAAATCAGGCCGCCAATACCAGAAGATATTCGCGTCGCTATTGTCATTCCAACTAAGAATGGACTTTCCGTTCTTCGGCAATGCCTATCTTCCATTCAAGATAGAGTTCCCTTCAACCGTGTCCGCGCTGATGTATTCGTAATTGATCATGAAAGCGACGATCCGCAGACATTGTCATATCTTAGATCGGAACAAGAGAGTGGACGCATTTCCGTTGTTCCATATGTCGGTAAATGGAATTACTCATCAATTAATAACACAGCCATTGCCACCCAGGTATCAAGCCGAGGCTACACCCATATTGTATTAATGAACAATGACATCGAACTGGTCACGAATGACTGGCTGGACCGAATGTCGGCAGAATTTTCTTGGGGAGACGTCGGCGTCGTTGGATGCTGTCTGCTCTACCCGAAGAGCACCATCCAGCACGCCGGTGTAGTGATTGGTTTGGGAGGTCCCGCCGATCATATTCATCGCTTCGCGCCTTATTCCCAGTACTTAAATGGGCCGCGAGCTCCAGGACCTATGAGTTCCTTTGTAGCGACTCGCGACTACAGCGCTGTTACAGCAGCGTTAATGATGGTCTCTTTGAAAGAATTTGAAGCTGTTGGCGGCCTTGACGAGAAGCTCGCTATTGGATTCAACGATACTGATTTATGCCTTCGAATTGGTGCGAGAGGGTTTCATTCAACTTATCTCGGTGGCGTGGTTGCGATTCATCATGAATCAGTGACAAGAAAATCGACGGGAGGGGTCGAGCATCCTGAAGACTCGGCTTTCTTCCTCAAACGTTACGACGCTCTAATCAAAGAAGGTGACCCATATTATGGGTCGGCTCTGGATTGGACCAGAACTACATATCAATATTCCGAAATAGTGCACAAAAACTTTGGTTTGAGATCCGTCCGTCGGCGGTCGTCCGGGGGGACTTTTGCAATTGATTGATGCAGAAATCTGTCTGTGTTCGGCGTGTCGCGTCACGCATCTGACTGAGAAGCGATATAGACAGGATCCCCGAGAGCAGGTGGTTCGCGAGAAGTAGGGGCTTTGGTCTCAAAGCTCTCTCGCGCCGGCTCCGTCGCATAGTATGCATCCGATGAAGGCCGCAGCCCTTGCATATTTTGCATGGTAAGCTTGCGAGCATGGAGATCGACGAGGAGAAGCCCGGCAGAACCGGAACGCGGGTCTCGCGCACAGCATGGACGCGGCGCCAGTCGAGGCCTTCGAGAAGTGCCGAGAGCTGAGCGGCCGTCAGGTGCAGGACCCCATCCTGCGCCATCGGCCAGCGGAACTCTCTGTCCTCCAGGCGCTTGGCGACGAGGACGACGCCCGTGCCGTCCCAGAACACCAGCTTGATCCGGTCGGCCCGCTTGGCGCGGAACACGTAGACCGCCCCCGAGAAGGGATCGGCGCCCATCGTCTCGCGCACCAGGGCCGCCAGCCCTTCGGCGCCCTTGCGGAAGTCCACCGGCTTGGTCGCCACCATCACCCGGACCGCGCCTGATGGGCCGATCACGACGAGCCCTTCAGCGCCTGTATCACCGCCGCGATGGTCTTGGCGTTCGTGCCCGATCCTACCCGCACCGCGACACCGTTGATCTCCAGCTCGATCCCGGCGACTGGCTGGCGTGCCAACCGTCGGCGCCGCTTCGGCTTGACTAATACAGTCTCTGGGGCCGGAGGCTCCACTTCTACGACCTCCGGGACGAAGGCCGGCACGAGTGGTGCGGCTTCCTGCTCGATCCGCGCCTCCCGGCGCCACCCGAAGACCTGCTGCGGGCGAAGACCATAGCGGCGGGCCACCTCCGACACGATGGCGCCCGGCGCCAGCGTCTCTTCCAGAATTCGCGCCTTCTCCTCGACCGACCACTGTCGGCGGCCGCCAGCCTCGTTGATGATCTCCATCCGGCGCACCGGGCGCGAAGGGTCAAGCCTACGGTCAAATCCAGACACAAAACGATCTTCACCTTGGATCGTCAGACTCCTCGCTCAGGAGAGGAAAAGGAAGGTGCGGCCAGCACACCGCTTACACTTGTTCGACCGTCCTTTGACAGAAACGAAGGTTCTCGAACGGCTGGCGCGTGAGGCAAGACATACGAGCGCATAAATAGCGCAGCAGTTGTAGGACACTGACCATCTATCACGGTTCCTAGCGCCGTTGTTCGGAGTGTCGAACACACTTAGAGCAGAAACAATGCAATCGGTGCAGCGCCGGGTCATTCTGGAGCTTTTACGAGGTCGGCAACCACTATCAAACAGCGTCGATCTCGAACGCCATTCGGATGGCCCTCGACACGGCGATGGGCAGCATCGTCATATGGGTTTCACCCGAATAGATTTCGCAGCAGACGCGGGTGCGGGGTAGCGTCGAAAGACGCGCGGCCATCTCCCTCGTGAGCTCGAGCGTGCGGGCTGTGCGTGCATTGGAAAGGCGCTTCTCAGTGTCTTCGCGACCATACTGAAACGGCGCGAGGGCGTCTCCCTCATACTCGCCCACCGAGAGATGGATTACGATGTCCTTCTCTCGATGCTCGGTAGCGAAGCGCCGTTCGCTGTCGAGTAGCCCTGCGCCTTCCCAGTAGATGGTTGGGCTGGCTGCGACATAGCGTGAGAATGCTTCGCACCCCGAAAACAGAGCATGCAAGGCGAAGAGGCCTCCGAACGAATGACCGAACAAGGTGCGCCGTGCCGGATCGATCCGCGCAAGGCCGTCGAGAAAAGGTAGCGCCTCCCCCTCGATGAAGTCGAGAAAGCGTTGCGAGCCTCCTGTCAGCACCTGCGGCCCACCCTCGAAGAATGGCGGATAGGATTGCCCTGGCGGTGGCGAGAGATCGAAGGAGCGACGCAGCGGATCATATGCGTCGTCCGTCGGGTAGCCGATCGCTGCGATAACACCCGGCCCGACATTGGTACCCATAGGGTAGCTCGATTGGACGCGAAGGGCATCCACCGCCGTCGCCATCATCGCGTTGCCATCGGTGATGACGAGGAGGGGCCATCCCCCAGCCGGCGCTTCCCCAGGTGGGACGTGCACGAAGACCCTCCATGGTTCAGCCTCCGACGATCCAAGGTCGAAGAACTGCGTCTGCGGGACGGAAAAGGACCGGCCCTCGGATTGAGTGGCAAGTGAGGTCACGCAGCTGTGACCAATCTGCCGCAATGCCTACACCTTGGCATCGATTGGCCAGGTCCACTATGAACGAGATATAATACCAAGTTATTGTTCCATAACAGTTTTTTCAAAGAACGACCTGCAAAAAGGCTCAAAGGCGCTATTCGAAAATATTGACTCTTTAAGTCATGTTTCCCTACGCAGGCAACCAGCCGATCACAAGTCGCATGCCTTGAGGATTCACCATGTTCGCTGCTCGCAATGCACCCCGCGCGCTCGCCGCCGCCCTTCTGGGATGCACTTGTCTCACGTCGTTTGGCACGACGATGGCGCGCGCGCAGGATACGATCGAACTCGACACCGTCACTGTCGAGGGCAGCGCCGGTTCAGCCACACCGGGAGAAGGAGAAGGCAGCGGACTGGAAACCGACGGGTACGTTGCCAAGGCGGCGGCTGTTGGAACCAAGACCGATACGCCGCTCAATAAGGTGCCGCAGTCCATCTCGGTGGTCTCCCGACAGCAGCTGGAGGACCGCAACGTCCAAAGCCTTTCGGAAGCCTTGACCTATACGCCAGGCGTGCGGGTCGGCGCCTTTGGTTTCGATCCACGTTTCGACAGCTTTTACATCCGGGGCTTCGACGTGGTCTACAACGGCGTTTATCGCGATGGCCTGCGCGAGCTCACCGGCAACTTCTCGATCTTCAAGACCGAGCCCTACGGCTTGCAAGGCATCAGCGTCCTCAAGGGTCCAAGCTCGGTTCTGTACGGTGGGGGCTCGCCCGGCGGCATCGTCAACCTGACGTCCAAGCGCCCGACCGATACGCCGTTCCGTGAGATCGAAACCCAGATCGGCAACAACAGCCGCTACCAGGCGCAGTTCGACGCATCCGGCCCGTTGGCGGGCAACGATAACGTCCTCTATCGCATCACAGGCCTAGCGCGCGGCGCGGAGACCGATCTTTCCAGTGTTCCCGACGACCGCACGTTCATCGCCCCGGCTCTGACGTTGCGCTCCGACGACCGGAACACGCATCTGACCATCCTCGGCGAGTATGCCGACATCACGACTGGCGGCAACGCGACCTACTTCAACCAAAATGGCCGCCCGACGGACCTCGAGTCCGGCGACCCTGCCTTCGGCGACTTCGACCAACGGCAAGGCCGGGTTGGCTACGAGTTCGAGCATCGGTTCAACGACACGTTGACCGTCCGCCAAAACCTACGCTACGCGCATATCGATGCGGACGTGAAGTATACCTCGATCGGCACTCTCTCGGCGGACGGATTGACCGCTAGCCGGTCTACGGGACGCATCGTGGACAATCTCGACTCGATCGCTGTGGACAATCAAGCGCAGATGCACTTCGACACGGGACCGGTCGTCCATACGCTGCTCGGCGGGCTCGACTACAACCATGTCGATGTGGACGATAAGATCGGGCTGGGCAGCGCGCCAGACCTCGATCTCGTGACGCGAAACTACGGCGCGCAGGCGATCGCCTCCCCCGCTCTCGACTTCGTCGCGACGACGACACGGCAGAACCAGACAGGCGTCTACCTCCAAGATCAGCTCCAATACAACCGCCTCGTCCTGACGCTGGGCGGCCGGTACGACTGGCTGAGCCAGCAGGCATTCAACCAGCTCAGCGTCAGCACCAGCGAACAAGACGACGAAAAATTCTCCGGCCGCGCAGGTCTGAGCTATCTCTTCGACAACGGCATCTCGCCTTATGTCAGCTACTCGACCTCGTTCTCGCCCGTGATCGGCAACAGCTTCAGCGGCGCCTCCTTCAACCCGTCGCAGGGCAGGCAGGAGGAGATCGGCGTAAAATACGCGCCGACCGACATCAACTTGGTCGTCAATGCCGCGCTCTTCCGCATTCGTCAGACCAACGTTCTGGCGAGCGATCCCAATAACCCGAACTTCCAGATCCAGCGCGGGGAAGTGGAGTCCAAGGGCGTCGAGTTGGAGGCGACAACGAGCCTCATGGCAGGTTTGAGCCTGACTGCCGCTTACACTTATCTCGACCTCGAGATCACGGCGGGCGACAATGAGGGACGCGTCCCGTCCGGCATTCCCGCTCATCAGTTCTCGCTCTGGAGCGACTACACCGTCCAGAGCGGACAGGCCGCGGGGCTGGGTTTCGGGGCTGGCGTTCGCTATCTCGGCCAAAGCTGGGGCGACGACACCAACACGTTCCGCAACGACCCGCGCGTCCTTATCGATGCGTCCCTGTCGTACGACTTCGGCAAAGCCAATCCGAAGCTCGAGGGCGTCAGCGCCCAAATCAACGCCAAGAACCTCTTCGACAAGCGCGCCGACAGTTGTCAGGCTGGCTATTGCTACCGCGACGAAGGCCGCAACGTGATCGGATCGTTGCGATATAGGTTCTGATCAAATGGGAGGAGAGGATATCTTGAACGGTGCCCAGCGCCGGCTCAGGGCATGATCCTCAGACCATGCGGACTAGCGAACTGTGGTTTCTCGAAGGTGATTTCCTCGAAGCGAGACGATCCGCAAACCGCCCAGAACCCACAGTCTGCCTCCTACTCTGTCCTTGCCCGTGCGCCCACCACCACTGATAGGGGACGGCCCATGATCACCTCGCAGCGTTTCGGTTTGCCCGTTGTGCACAAGCTGCCGGAGCCGGAGCCAAGCGGGCGGCTTTGTTGTTCCAACTCCTGGTGCGCTACTGCGTCCTGAGTAGCCTTACATAAACGCCTCGACATCAGTTGAGTTCAAATCGTTGGCGTTCTTCCAAACCTGAAACACCTGCAGCAAAAGGTGTTTTAAGTGAGCGTGCGCAAACGAAAACGCCCTTGCCGGGGGAGGACCGGCAAGGGCGTCAGCTTAGGGCCAAGGGTGGGAGGAACCTCTTGGCCGGGTCGCCGCAGGCCGGGGGAGGACCGGCCGGGACGAAAGCATGAAACTGTTAGCGCACCGACTGGCGGGCGAGAGCCGGGATCTCGGAGCGCGAGATGCCGAGGTCGGAAAGTTCGCGCTGCGACAAGCGGTTCAGCTCGGTGGCCGTGCTGCGATACTGGCGCCAAGCGTTGAAGGAGCGAGCGAGGTTCATGGTGGGCTTCCTTGTTTTCCGGCCTCTCATCGGTGGTGGCCGGCGCGTTCGTGTTCTTTCGATGCCCAGAACCTACGCCTCGCCCACGCCCGGCAGTAGCGCAAAGACCGAAGGGCAGCCCTGCGTCGCTTCGCTATCGGCCACCTGCACGGGGGACATACGGCAGACGCATGGGTGACCACTGAAGCGAATTGATAAGCTAACGGAACCATGTGAAACCGTCTGGATCAGCACCGGTTGGATCCTGAATGAGCAAGCTCAAACTGCCTCGTCAGATCGCGGCGCTTCCAGTCCGCGTTGGAGAGTTTGGCACGGTTGAGATCTGCCTCGTCACCTCCCGTGAAACTGGGCGATGGATCATCCCGAAAGGTGGTCTCATGGTTGGAATAAGCGACCTGGAAGCTGCCAAAATCGAGGCGAAAGAGGAGGCGGGCCTGCTCGGAAAGGTTTGGGACAAGCCCCTCGGTCGCTACCACTTCTGGCGTCGCGGTGAAGGCAAATTCACTTACACCGAGGTCGCCGTCTTTTTGATGCGTGTGAAGCGTCAAAAGAAGCGGTGGAAGGAAATGGAAGAACGTCAAACTTCCTGGCTATCTCTCTTGGATGCAGCGGACCATGTTCAAGAACCAGAGTTGAGCACGCTGATGGTGCGGTTGCCGAACAACGAAAAGGCTTGCACCTTCATCGGTCGTGGCTTGGACCTGCGTTTCTAGAGTTGTCAGAGACTTTCGGTTTTCCGCAAGGCAGTGGCGAGGCAGGGTGCACGCGACAATCTCGCTTCGCCATATCACGCCGCATACATGTTGGTATGCTGACTATGCGAACGTTGCGTCCTCATCGATCATAGAAGCTACTTGCTGGTGATGTTCGCGCCACGTCGCGGGCGCGAAAAGTAATGGCTCTCAAACTCGATGGTCGGCCACCTCTGACCTTACGAGGGGTACGTCTGCCGCGCTCAGGCGGCTGAACTGGTCTGGCGGGATTGGAAGCGCCAGTCGCGCGGGGTACAGTTGAAGACGCGGCGGAACGCGCGACTGAAAATGCACACTTTGTCGAAGCCGACCGACAAGGCGATTTCGCCGATCAACCTCTCGTCCTGCGGATCGGCCAAGGCCGTTGCGGCCATTTGCAGCCTGATGCGTGTGATGTAGGCTGAGATGCCGTCCTCGTCCGAAAAGGCGCGATAGAGCGTCGCGCGCGACACGCGCGCCAAGGATGCAATCCGCGCGACATTGAGATCGGCCTCGCGATAGCGCTGATGAATAATCCAGCGGACTTCGGTGCGCAGACGCGAAAGATGGGCTTCCTCGCTGAGTGAGACCGCACCCGTCGAGTTCAGAAGTGCCAGAAAACTGCCCGTCAGCCCTTCCCCCGCCTTGGCGGCCAACTCGTCGGCCGTGCTAGGCAATTGCCTGAGATATCTAGCGACCTGCTGCACAAGAGGCACGGCGTCCTTTCCCGTCATCACGAGCCCGTGCAGGCCATCGATGCGAGGGACAAGACGCTGAATATCCTTTCGGTTGAATACCAGATTGATGAAGCGGGCATTGGTGGAGGAATGGATAGAGGGTGCACCGGAGTCTTTGAACATGACAGCGCCCGGGCCGCCTTTGTAGCTGCCTACCGACGTCTCACCATGGAAGCGGCCAGATAGATAGACGCTGATCATGACACCATTGAACCCATCGGAACGGATCAACCGCGCCGTCCGTCCATAAGTCTGGCCGGTCATGCGGGTGTCGTTCATGACTAGGCCGCCGAGTTGGTAGGACTGAGTATGGGAATAGAACTCGCCGGACGGCTTATCGGTGTGAAACATCCTAGCGGCCGAGGGCCATGGACGCACGCGCCAAGCTTCGTAACGCTCGGCTGGGAGAATACCCTGGGTGGTGAACTCCTGCATTCGCATGAAATCGCTACGGCCTCATATGTCACACTGCCACGAGGCGACCCGTGCACACCTGCAATCATTTAGCTAAGCATACAACTTAACATCGCGATCAGGGGACATGCTCAAGCCCCTCAAGACAACCGTTCCGGTGGTAGCCGCATCTAGGGGAGGCGTTATGACTAAGTGCCGGTAGTGCTTCAACCCCTCATAGGTGGCTGCGTCGATATCGCAGCTGGGCGCACCCCGGAGCGGCGCCTGGATGTGACACCTCAAACGTCTCCATCCGATCGTCAACGCGCTTTGTGACACCTCCATTGAGGCGACCACCCTGTTGAGACAATCCAACAGCTTTTCCATCATCGTCCGACTTGCCTTCGTCATCGAACGTATCACATGGTGATACCATGTTGAGGGCGTGGCGTGATCTGATCGTATCGAGGCAAGCATACGGAGGCGGTCGCTTCGGGAGAGGCAGCAAAGGGGTTTC
The DNA here is from genome assembly GCF_001463785.1 of Aureimonas sp. AU40. Lineage (NCBI taxonomy): Bacteria > Pseudomonadati > Pseudomonadota > Alphaproteobacteria > Hyphomicrobiales > Aurantimonadaceae > Aureimonas > Aureimonas sp. AU40. Next base: position 1,914 of record NZ_BBWL01000058.1, on the reverse strand, counting down.
CGGGCGATCTCATCAAGGCTTCCCAGCGCAAGGTTGCCATGCTGAACGCTGCCGCTGCCGCTGCTCTGGAGGATCTGCGCGCCCCGCCGGGCAACCGATTGGAAGCGCTCCATGGAGACCGCGCGGGCCAGCATTCCATACGGATCAACGGTCAGTGGCGCATCTGCTTCCGCTGGACGGATGCCGGACCTGAAGACGTGGAAATCGTGGATTATCATTGAGGATCGCTATGCTCGCGAACATGCTGCCGCCGATCCATCCCGGCGAAATTCTGCGGGAGGAGTTCCTGATCCCGCTCGATCTGACGCCTTATGCTCTCGCCAAGGCGATCGACGTTCCACGCACGCGGATCGAACGTCTGGCGCGTGAGGAAACCCCTGTCACGACAGACACCGCCCTCAGGCTTGCTCGCTATTTCGGAACGTCCGCCGAGTTCTGGATGAGCCTCCAGGCGACGTTCGAGCTTCGAACGGAAGGCGAGGCAAAGCGCGAAGCGCTGCTGAAGATCCAGCCGCGCCAAAACGTGGCGGCTTGAGCCGGTGGTCCATCTCCGGTGGAGAACATCCTACGCCATCTTGGCCGGGATCTGACGAGCCTAGAAATCGCCTTGGCTAGGCATGCTCGTTTGGCATGGCGACCGCGTCTGGCAGCATTCCATTCGCCATTAGGTAGCAGTTGCCACCAGATGGAACTCACTGATCGATGTTACGAAACAATGGGTCTCAAGCGAGAGGGGAAGCGGGAGCCTTTTGACCAGTTGCCGTGTCGTGATATGGGAATTTGATGGTCGCGATCTCTAAAATGAGCAGTATCGAGGACGCCGACGTTCCCCAAGCTTGGCGCTCGCTGATCGTGAACGCTTGGACGCCCTATGGACGCCGCTCTTCGACGCTGGCGACGGTCTATGCTGTGATCGTTGGCGAAATCGGTAGCGATCACGACCGTTTCATCGTTCGCAAGCTCCTCGAGGGAGCCGATCCCTCCCTTCTTTTCTCGGCGATCAGGCGGTCGGCTATGGGCTATCGGTCCCTTGCCGGGGTCGCGGACAATGTGGGCGCGCGAAGCGGCGACAACATCGCCACGATCCGGGATAGGGCCAGCCGACATGGAAACCGAAATGTCAGAAAGATGGCCGGCACTTCTTCCTGACGCCGAGGCCATTCTCGACCATTACCGGGTGAAGGAGAACGCGACGCTCCGCGTCGGCGGCGGAACATCGCTGACGTTCTTCGTCGACCATCGCCTGTCCTTCGACCTCGACCTCTTCGTCGGCGATCCGGCACCCCGCGCCGGGCATCTGCACAGGTTGATGGCGAGCGGGCTGCCGCGCAGCCTGACCAGCGACGTCCAGTATCCCGGCAACTTCGTGAAGCTCGTGTGGGACGACATCGGCGAGATCGACCTGCTCGCCGCCGCGCCGCTGACCCCGCATCCGGGCATCCCTGTGCGCGTCCAAGGAGTCGATCTCTGCCTGGAGCATCCGGAAGAGGTCGTGACCAAGAAACTGGTCTACCGGGCAACCAGTCCCGCCGCCGTGAAGGGTCGGGACATCTACGACATCCATGCGTGCCTCGGTGCCGGCCTTGTCCGACCGTCCAACCTGGCGGGCGTCGTCGGCGCCGAGCGGTTCGATGCCGTTCTCGAGGCTTTGGAGTACGACACCGACCGGATCATGGAAGAGGTCCGGGAACTCTCGCAGCGGAGGTTCGCTCCCAGTCCCGACGACCTCCGGCGCAGCATGCTCGAGCTGGCTTCGGCATCACCGGCCATGGATTTCGTCGAGTATGGCGCACCCCTGAACTTCCAGCACCTCAAAGCCCGGATTGGGCTTCGGATCGAGGCCGGCATCGATACCAAGCGTTGCCCTTGATGGTTGGAGGTCGCCAGCCGTCGCTGGACCCAATCGCGGCGAAA
>NZ_BBWL01000057.1:0-47769 GCF_001463785.1 Aureimonas sp. AU40 | reverse complement strand
GGCGAGGCAAAGCGCGAAGCGCTGCTGAAGATCCAGCCGCGCCAAAACGTGGCGGCTTGAGCCGGTAGTCCACCGCCGCTGGAGAGCATACGGAGACACCCAGATCATCAGATCCTAGGTGTGCCAAACGTTGCCAGCGGTGACCGTCTGCTCATTCTGGAAAGACACACCGCACCAAAGAGCTGTCGAAGGTCGGACGTACGCCAGAGACGGCTTGCCTGAACAGGTTTTGATGCTCAGCGCAGATTGACGAACGGTGTCGCGGTGCCGGGAACCATGGTCGTGGGCAAGGCCCCGTTCCACCGTTCTGCCTTCGTCAACTCGATGAGGTTGGGGTTGTCGGCCAAGGCGGCAGCACGAGCGCGGATCGCAGCAGCCTCCGCCTCACCGGCCAGGCGCGTGGCCTCCGCACGCGCCTTGGCTTCGGCCACGGAGGAGTCAGCCCGCGCCTTCGCTTGCGTCACGGCAATCTCGGCTTGGACCTTCTCGCGCTCCAAGGTCTGTCGCTGTGTTGCGACTCCGGCCTCGGCCGTTGCGCGGGCTTCCACCGCCTGCTCATAGCTGTCCGACCAGTCGATGTTTTCGAGCTGGAAAGAGATCAGCTGGAATGGTGCGCCTTCGATGTTCGAGCGGATCGCGGCTTCGATATCGGCGTTAAGCTTGCCCCGGTCGCGAATGGCGCTGGCCGCTGTGAAGCCCCCGAAGATGGTCTTCACCTCCTCGTTGACGCGTGGCGCCAGAACACGGCTCACCATAGCCTGGACCGACCCGAACTCGCTGTAGATCCGCGCCACCTCGCTCGTGGTCGGCTGAACGTTCACCGACAGGACGAGCGTTCCGATCTGCTGGTCCTGGCTGTAGGCCGTGACGTGCTCGAACCGGTAGTTCTCCTGCCGGATGGAAATCGGGACCGTCTCCTCGACCACAGGGATCTTGTAATGGAGACCTGGCTCCGCGACTTCGCTGACGCGGCCGTTGTAGAGCACGACGGCCCGCTCGCCTTCGTCCACCGTGTAGAACGATCCGAACACTGCCAGAATGAGAAGCGCAGCGCCGACGCCAAAGGCAATCTTACTGATCACGCGTCTTCTCCCGAGCCCATTTATAGATAGCTTGAACACCAATGATGATGACGGCTGTCACAACGAGGGCGCCGACGATTCTCAGACCCATTTTTAGCCTCAGGGTTGTATTGGGTTTCCCAAGGTGACGCTTCCCAGCGCGAATGGCTAGGGCCTATCAGCGTCTGAACTCGACTCTACGTCGCGGGCTTTTTTGGTGACGGAGGTCGAGGATGCTGGGCGACGAACAGCGGGTTAAGGGCCAGCAGCGGTGTACCAGGAGACGGCCGAGCCGGAGGGTGATGTCGAGTCAGGTGGGTCGCGCTTTTTGAAATCTCCCCTCTGACGATTGGACGGCGTTGAGAACTCAATTAGCTCGGGAACACAATTCGGGCTTGTAGAGCTGTTGCGCGGGAAGTTGCGAGGGCAAAGGGTGCGATCGTTGCGGCCTAGTACTCCCACTGGTGCCCGCGTTCATGTCCATAGATGCGCTCCTGTTCGATCTGCCACACGCGCAAACGCTCATGCTTCTGCGCGGCATCGGCCTGACGTTCGGCGACGCTCACAGCCTCGATGGTGTGCTGGACAGTGGCTTGATCCTCGCGCGACAGGCCGGGTATCCGATGGATGGCGTCGGGCATGGTAAGGCGGCTGGAGAGGTCGCGGCTCCAGCTTTGTAGCTCCTCCCACGCCGGCTTGTTCTCAAGCGCCTTCAAAGACAATTCCTGGGACTGCTCCCGCTTGCCGGACATCCGCATCGAATGGGCTTGATTGAGGTCGTCCAGAAGGGAGCGAGCGTCGCGCGACAGGGCCGGAAGCGGCTGCCGCATGGCTTGGCGCCACGCGATTTCCCGCTCGCGCACTATCGGTTCCATTCTGGCAAGCGACCCAGCGTATTCGTAAACGATGGACCCAAGGCGAGGCACATGCTCGATCGCCGCTTGACGCTCGGCATCGGGGCGAAGCAGCCAGGTCCGACCTCCCAGCAGCTCACCAAAGCTCTGCGGCTCCCGTTCGATCCGATTGATGGTCACCATCACGTTGTTCGGAGAGGCAACAATTTCCGCTTTGGCCTGAGCCCATGCGCTTTCAACGTCGCGCCAAACATGGAGAGCCGTTTTGCGTACAAGCGTCTCGAAGTAAAGAACGTCTGAATCACGCGCCACGGCCTGGGCGACGACTTGATCGACGCTGAGCAACCATGACGTCACGGCGGGAAGGAAGTCGCGTCGAGGCGCGACCGGCACGGAAGGCTCCAAAACGGGCTCAGGAACGCGTTCGTGCCGTTTGAGCTGGTCCGCAACCATCCGCTCGTAGTCTCGCAGCACAGAGCGATCTTCTCGTTCCTGACGGTAGCTCGTATCGATGGCACGCACGGTTTCCAGAAGGCCAAGCTCCCAGGTCCCTCGCGAGACCGCGTGGACGTCACGCCAATTGGCCTGGAGAGCGTCCAGAACCGGCGGCGACAGGTGCGCCAACCGAGGCTCGTCTTGCGCGTCGGGAAGGTGGGGACCGATTGACACGACGAGAGAGGGCGGAACGATCGCTGCGACCGTCTCCGCATAGGCGCGAAGCGGCTCGGCCGTGACCGATCGCGTCAGCTCGTTCTCGGCAGTGAAGAAGGCCGAGCGCCGTGCCAGGCCCTCGTGGTTCATGGCGGCGGAATGGGACTGAACATGCTCCAGCCGGTTCAGGGCATGACGCAGCTCTTCGCCCGGTTCGAACTGATGCGAAGGGTCGCGTTCGGGAACGGTACGCTCCATGGGAAGGCGGATCTGCTCGTGCGCGGGAATGGCGCGTCCCCGCTCGAAGAACTGGTTCGCGAACTCGCGCACGGATTGGAGCACGTCGGAGGGATGCGGCAAGCCCCGCTGTTCGAGGAAGGCATCGAAGCGACCGGCCAGGCTTTGCTCGTAGGCCCGACGCTCATCCAGAGCCTGTCTGGCTTGCGTGTAGTCGAGCGTAGGGGCGTAATCGAGCGAGGTGTCCTTCAGCCGGTCCATGGCCAGACGGTTGAGGGCGTAATCGGGGGTCGCCAGCTCAGGCCGCGAGGGATGCGTGAAGGCATCCAGCGGAACGTGCATCGTGACCTCCTCACGATGACGCGACAGGGCGACATAGGAGAGCTGGGCGTCCATCATGCCGCTCGCGACGACATGCACGCGGTCGTGTGTGGCGCCCTGCGACTTGTGGATCGTCGTGGCGTAGCCGTGGTCGATGTTGTTGTAGCCCTCCCGCGACACGGTGACGGGCTCCAGACGATCCGGCACCGACACGCTGAGGCGGCCTTCCACGATTTCTTCCACGATGCCGATCGTGCCGTTGCGCACGCCGAGATGTCGGTCGTTTTCGAGGAAGAGCACGCGATCGCCAACCGCGAACTCGCGCACGCCCCGCGCGGTCACAAAACGCTCGCCGTCAGCCAGACCACCATCGAGCCTGATGGCTTCGCGAGCCATGGCATTCAGAGCCAACACGTCCCGGTTCGTGTGAGCCAACATCACGACATCGGCGCCGGCAGTCCAATCATGTTTCCAACCCTCGATGGCGGACTGATAGGCGCTGTTGACAGACTCGTGGAATTGGAACGCGTCGTTGCCATGGTAGATGCTCAGCGCGGAGCGAGTTTGCCCCGCGCCGAACAGGACGCTGGCCTGGGCATGATCGTCGCGTTCCTGACGGCGAACCTCGGTCAGTTCGACGTAACCGACCTCATGCGCGATGGACCGGAAGGCGGCGCCGGCTTCGATCGGCTGGAGCTGGCGAGCGTCACCGACGAGGAGGACCTTGGCGCCGAACTCGTCCAGGCGTTCCATCACCCGCAGCATCTGCGCGGACGCGACCATTCCGGCCTCGTCGATGACGAACACGTCGCCCTTGTTCAGGTGATCGAAGCCACGCGACCATGAGCTTTCCCAGGAGGCCAGGGTTCGGCTCGCGATGCCGGAAGACTGCTGGAGATTGTCAGCGGCTTTTCCGGCCAGCGCCGCGCCCCAAACACGGGTTTCCTCGGAGTGGTAGATCTCGTTGACCGCGCGCATGACAGTGGACTTGCCGGCGCCCGCGATGCCAACCATGACGCCGACGCCTTCGTCCCGGGTCAGGCGCTCGATGGCGGCCCGTTGCTCGGGCGAGTAGGAGAAACCCTGGGCTTCCTCGGATCGAAGGTACGCGGCCTCGCGAACCTCGGGCGCGACAGCGAAGCTGTGGTCATGATGGCGGGAGTGGATGCGCTCCTGCAAAAGGGCTTCGCGTTCCAGAACGGCGGTGGTGGTGAAGCGCTCGCGCTGGACGATACGATCGCTTTCGGGATCGTGGATTTGAGCCTGCACCGTCACCAGTTCGGGGAGCATTCCGACCTGCTGCATCAGGCCCTGGATGTCGTTTCCTCGACCGGCGTAGCGGTGAAGCACCTTGGCGATGTCGCGGGTGTCGAAAGTCGACTGCTCGCGGGTGATGTGTTCGAGCACGAGGGAGGGGTTCTGGCAGAACGCCTGGAAGTTCGCGGCGCGGTCTTCCTGATCGAACTTGGGAACCTCATGCTCGGGGGTGATCTCCCGCATGTGATGGGTCTTGCCGCGGTGGAGCGTCGGCTCGATTTCGTGGATGCCGCGTTCCATGAAGGAGCGATGATCGACGGTGATGTCGTAACCTGCGATCGAGAGAGCGTGGTTCACCTCCTCGGCCCAGGACGCGCGCATCGCATAAAGCTCGGGTTTGGTCCCCGACCACTTCTCGTAGACCACATCGCCCCGGGCGGTTTTGCGCGGCTCTCCATCTTCGTTGTAGGCAATCGTCGCCTTCGGTCCAAACCCCTGTTCTGTTAGAGGTCGGACGGTCGAAAGGATGTGAACATGGGGATTGTGTTCGCGCCCTTCCGGAAGGTGATAGGCCCAATCCGCAACCCGCCCCTTGGCGGAATAGTTCTGCTCGATGAAGGCGCGAACGAGTTCGATGTTTTGCTCGCGCGTCAGCTCGACCGGAAGCGCCAGAACCAGTTCCGTGGCGTAGTGGGCGTCCCGCCGCTTCTCCCCGGTCTCGACCGCATTCCAAAGAGCCTCGGAGGCCACAGCGGCGGCTGGGCCTTCGACCCGGTTGGCAGCGGAGTCTGGATCGTAGGTCCGAACGTGCAGTGCCGATAGCAGCCAGCCTGGCGCATTGGGCGGGAGGACGATCTCGGAGTGAATGGTCCCCTTCTTATGGGAATAATCTTCGATCTGATTGCCGCGCTCACGTTCCATACGAACGGAGTGACGATAGGCAGCAGCGGCCACGGCCGATTGGCCGTACCCCCCCGAAATCGCAGACTGGCGGAAACTGTAGATCGCCAAACCGTACCCAAAACGCGAAAAGGCCGCGTCAGCGGCATGTTTTGAAGCCTAGCAAGGGTCTGTTGCGAAAAGCAACAGCTAAGTGCGCTATTAGCTTCGCTACTAGATGCCAGCGCGACCGCGAAGCGGTCTCCGTTTGAAAGCGGTCGCTCCGCAGCAAAGCGACCGAAAGGAAAAAACAGAAGAGAGGAAACAGCCGGGTCCTGCGAGGCACGGCATGCGTCGCCGGGATCGCCGCGAAACACCCTTTGAGCAGCTTCCAAACCCCGGTCAGATTGGCCAAGAAAACAGGAAAGAAGCAGCCGGCGGGCGGGCGCCTTCGACACGCCGCTCGTGCTGACGCGCCGGGATGTCGAGGCACGATCCGCTGCTCGTCCGAGCGAGCCCGAAAAACCGCAGTGAGAACCCGACGCAAAGGGAAGGAGCCACCGCATGAAGGACGCTCCCATGGACGCCTATCGGCGATTTGCTCGTGGCGAGCCCGGTGTCTGCCAGGAAACGGGAGAAGGCGGGGCGTTCGCCTTCGCGGACGAGCATGAGATCACGTGCGGGTTTGACTCGCGTTACGACACCAAGTGCTTCGTCTGGCTGATGCCCGAGCGTGGCCCCGTCGGCCCTCGTTGCGATCGCTGGATCGATCAGGCTCTTCGCGAGCGACGCATCGGACTGCATGCCTCTGACCAAGGGGCGATCGACGTGTTCGATCCCGCCATCCTGCAGGCCGCTTTCGGGATGGGCGCCGAGCGCATGGCGAGCGTTCTCAGTTTGCAGACCGATGCCGATGGCCGCGTCGGGTTCGACGAACTGGCATCCGTGTCCCTGCACCTGCGCTTTGTTCTGGAGGGCTGGATGAAGCATGGGTCGCTCCCCCTGCTTCACATCGTCGAGCGCATGCTCCGGCCTGTTGGCCGAGCCAACGAACCGGAGGCGGCGGGACGCCTGGCCATGCTGATGCAGGCCGCCCTTCACCAAGCTGGCGGCGGTGACACGGAGAATCCGGTTCAGGCTGGCGCGTCTGCCGGGTTGCACGAGGCGACCGAGCGGTGGGTCGAGGAGAGGATGCGAGCCCGGCAACGGCGTGAGGAGGCGGAACGCTGCGAGCCCCTCCTCGCCACCGAGTTCGCCGCCGCTCTCGAGACGCTTGCCCACGCCAGCGACTGAGACGGCGAAAGCGCTTTCCACCGTCCCGTTCCCTGGCCCGTTCCCTGGCCCATTCCTCGTCCTGTTCCCTGCCCCGATGCCCATCCCGAACGGATCGGAGGGGATCGCTCACCGCGTCCCGGCCTGAGCGGCGTCGCAATGGTACTTCCGCTCGTAGCGGCGATGGCTGCGGTAGTGCTTGGGAATGGCCCGGTGTTCGCCGGGGTTCAGAAGCTTGTGCCCCTGTGCGGTCATCCGGTGCACCCAGGTCGTTTCCAGCGCCAGCACTTCCTTGCACGACCCCGCCTCGCCCAGCTGCCGGAAGATCGGCCCCGTGCCGTCTGCGAGGTAGGTCGCGATCTGCTGGATCCGACGATACCTCAGCACCGTGTCGGCGTGAGGATTGGGCTCACCGGCCAGATCCTCACGCAGCTTTGGCAACTCGTCGATGCTGGCGCGATGCTCCTGCCAGCGACGCTCCAGACACGTCGTCATCCCGACATAGAACGGCGTCCCATCCGGTCGGCAGATCGCGTACACCCAATACGTCGGAGCGTAGGGATCCGGAGCGTCGTGGAACGTGCCCGCCGTGCCTGCGTAACCCATCGCGTAGGCACACAGACGCGCATCATCAAGCGAGCGCAGATCCTCCTCGTCAAACAACAGGCTGCCGTCCACCGACAGGTCTTCGATCGCCAGTTCATGCGGTTCCAAAAAGGCCAAACAGGGCATGGGGTCTTCCTCTCTCTCCTGAACGAAGTTCCCCCTCTCCCTCCCTGTCTCGTTCTCTCAACCGCATCGCTCCGATCGGGCCCGAACCTTCGCGTCCACGATGTGGCCGATGCATCGGATCGCGCGCCGATCCTGGTGGCGCCAAGAACCGTCAGCCGCTACGCTTTGCCTGGCCTTGGATGGAAGGACGAGGGCTCATGCTGCAGGCCGAGGATCAACAGCGTTCCGCCTTCCCCCTGTCCGACCCTGTGTGCGACCACGCGGCGAGCATCCGGCCGTTCGGCGGATGCGCCCTCCCCTCCCGCGTCGACGACCGCCACATCGCTCTCGGGTGGCCATTGCGTGGCCGACACCACGATGCCCTGATGCCGCTCTTTGAGCGTCGCGCCGGTGACAAACCGCTTGCGTCGGCACCCGCCCGTCGGGACCGGTCCAGCGGCCGACATCGGACGCGATCCGAGGCGTCTCGAAGCGGAACAAGAGCGCTGGCGAGAGCCGCCGCCCCCCACGCCATCGGATGACGCGGATGACCAACACGATCGCCTGGCTTTGGATCTTGTCCGATCTCCATCTGGAGACCCTTCCCCACCCCGATGCCTTCGCGCCCACGCCCCCCGACTTCGACGTCCTGGTTTGCGCCGGCGACGTCTGGCGCGCCGATCCCACGCATGGCTTCCGCGTCCTGCGGCGCCTGGCCGGGCAGAAGCCCGTGGTCTGCGTGCTGGGCAACCACGAGCACTGGAACAGCGTGCTGGGCGAGCGGTTGCCCGCTGCCCGCAAAGCTGCCGAAGCTTACGGGGTCACCCTCCTGCAGGGCGATGCGGTGACGCTGGCGGGATGCCGCTTCGTCGGCACGACGCTGTGGAGCGACTACGCGCTCGCCGGCGACACGGTGAAGCCGGACGGAGAGACCGGCGAAGCGATCCGGGTCGAACAGGAAGTCGAACACGGACCCGGCACGGCCCTGCTGACGATCGGCGCCACCGTTGCGCAGCACCGGATCGAGCGGGCACGCCTCGTCGAGCTGATCGACGCCCACACCGGACCCGAGCCGCTCGTCGTCGTCACGCATCACGCCCCCCATCCCGACTGCGTGCCGCCGCAGGACCACGGCACCTTCCTGGCCGGCAACGGCGCCTCCGATCTGTCCCCTCTCCTCGACACCGGTCGGATCGATCTTTGGGTGCACGGGCACCTGCACCACAGCGTCCAGATGGCCCTTGCGAGCGGCACGCTTATTCGGTGCAACCCCGCCGGGACGCGGTTCAGCAACTCAAGCTTCGACCCCGCCCTGACGATGCCAGCGCGCGAGATCTGCGACCCCATCCGCATCCGCGACCGCCTGGCTCCGGTCCTCGCCATGGCCCAGGCAGCGGGACCTTACGCCCCAACCACCTGGGAGGAAGAGAAGCGGTTCATGGACGAAATCTGGGGCGAGGAGGACTAACGACCTGATCGATACAAAATTGATCGCTTATCCAGTGGATCACGGAACTGCCGGCGGTGGTAAATCGGTCGGATGCTGCATGATCCGGAGCACCCGCTTCGCAACCATTCGTTCTCTGAACGGCTTATTTTCCGGATTCGAGAAGAATATGAGGCGGTCTACCGTGGGATACGTCTAATTCTCTTGAAAATGGCTGTAGGCGCTCGTTCGTAGGGGAAGGCACCTCCGGCTCGCAAAAATTTATGGAATGCATTCCTTGGCCCGTTATTCGCTTTTCACGGGTTTTTTCATCGAAGCTGTATTTCTGGGATTCTGACAGGATTCTGAAGGTGGTTTTCTGGAGACGTTTCTGAATATTTCTGTTCCTTATATAGGGGCGCCCCCGAACATGCGTGGAAACGCCCCCGAACATGCGTACGAGCGCCCCCGAACATGCGTGTCACTCAGACCAACCGCCCCCGAACATGCGTGGAAGCGCCCCCGAACATGCGTAATGTTTATATAAGTCACTGATTTTGTTTGACCTGTCTTATATTAGGCCGCCCCCGAACATGCGTGGGGCTATGCGCCCCCGGACATGCGTGAGTTCTTTAGGGGGTGCCCCCGAACATGCGAACTTAAAGTGCTGAAATTTAACGTTTTTTTGGAAGAGCTAAAAGGGAGGGGTCCGTAGGGTTCATCTCCAACCCTTGTGTGGTGACCTTTATCTGGAGTTTTGGAAAAACCTCTTTGATAGCAGCAAGATCCTCGGTGAGCTGCTCGCGGAATTTCCGGTCGCGCGAGATCCCCTCTCCGAACTGTTCCTTCAGAGGTTTCCAGTCTAGGATCAGGGGTTCGTCTAGGCGGGTGGCCCTATAGGTGATCCAGAAAAGTAGGTCGAGCTTGCGCGCAGAGTTCGAGAAGGCCTTCAAAGCCCGAACGTCGATAGGCAGAGCATGTTTCTTCAGCTGGTTATAGAAACTCTCGGAGAACTGGATAGTGTTGGGACTAAGGCTGCGTTGATCCGGATGGCCCTCGTACCAAAGCTCGACCTTCTCAAGCGGCTTCATCTCCATCGTCGCGGAGCGGTGGCCATCCCACGCACCGAACGTCATACGGCATGCGGCCAAGGCCCTAAGCTGGTCCTTGAAGTGGCGGATGTTCCCTTCCCTGCCTCCGGTCGGCTCGAAGCCGATCTCGCGCATAAACTCCGAGAACGATGCGCCAGTCTCTACGGTGGAGCTCTGGTTCCGTAGAGCTTCCGTTGAGAGGTGAGCCATTATCAGACGCGCCTTCGGTCCCCAGGGAACCGGCTGAGGAGTCCACTCTCCGTTCGGAGCCATGAGTGTGCCGGACGAAACCACCAAGGACATTTTGCCCTGTCGGCGCTCGTAGCGTGTCACATCTGCGGGGAGCGCTCGATAAGGTAGGCTGCAGATGGCTAGAGGGGTTGGGAGAAACCGGAGATAATCGGCTGATGGCTTCTCGCTTTCGACTTGGATACGAGCGCGAGCGCGCCGACGGACGCCAACCGGGAGCTTCTCGATAGCTTGTGCAGCCTTCGCCTCCCGATCGCGTTTGCCCTGTCGGCGCGTCAGCTCTTTGACCATGATAGCGTAGGTGCTGCGACCCTCGAACTCTCTTAATTCAGCGAGTAAATCTTCGTCGCGAATGGCTCCGAGCTTGTCGGACAGACTGACGCTATCAATCTTTGACATCGAAGAGATTCCTTACGAGGCCTGCTCAAAAGCATCCATCAATGCGACGAGCATTTCTTCTCCGGATAAAAGGTCATGTTGCTGAGCCAGTCTCCAGAAGCGCTCCCGCACCTCTGGCGACGTCGCGATATTGAGTTTGGCAGTGCGGTTCGAACGGCGAAGCGCGCGAGCATCGAAGGCTTCTTTCGTGGGTTCGGCCTTCGCGTTCGGCATGGGAGCATGTCGAGTTCGGAAACCTGCCTTCTCCGCAGCCTTAACCACCTCTGGTGACGGTAGGGCGGGACGTTCAGTCCGCGGGCGGAAGCTTGTGACGTCTGGCAGATCTAGGGGGATGCGTTCACGGCTCATCGTGCGTTCTCCTCGTTGAGTGCTGCAATCACGGACTGGGCAACAGCGGTTGCGTTCTCTTGAGCCGCTTTTGGATTAGAGACATCCTCGACAGTCAGGTCGAATATCGTGCCGCCAATCTGGAAGATAGCGCTGAAGGCTGCACGTTCGAACAAAGCGCTATCCAACACCGGAATGCCCTTCTCATCGAGCGTTGTGCGGATGTGCTTCTGCTCTCGGCTCTGGATCATACCGATCATCGAGAACATAACCCGGTAAGGGATCTGGCGCCTGAAAACTTTACTTTCCCGCTCGATCAGTGAAACCACCCTTGCCGCCTGATCTACGTCGAGTTGTTTCCCGCGCATTGGGATCAGGACTAGGTCGGCGCGTGAGATTGCATAGCTCGCGGTCACGTTTGCCGATCCCTCAAGATCGACAATCACAAACGGTTTGCGCTCAGCCGCATCGTCAATCACTTCAACGACCGTTTCCTCGGTGACGTCACCGATTATCTCGAGACGCTTCGGAACGCTCTTCGCAAAGCGTGAAGCCCAGGTGGCAAGTGGTTGGTTGGGATCGGCGTCGATCAATGTCACGTTCGATCCGGCCTCAGCATACACCTGCGCAAGCAGGAGAGCAGTTGTGGATTTCCCAACGCCACCCTTTGTTGAGCACAGGACAATCACCGGCATCTTCTCAGTTCCCTTACGGTTCGCAACAGCCATGATGCCGAAATGTGGTTACCAGAAAGCGACCACGAACCGACACAGAAGCCAAAAGGAACTAGCTGAGAACTAGCATGCTGTCCAGAAGGAAGTGAGTTCCGAATCGGTTCCAGGTCGGTTCTGACTTAATTCCAATTCAGTTCCTTGTCAGATGGAACTGAGAACTAATTCGACATTTCCGATGCAGCTCGCTCATGCTAGAGCGTTTTCCTGGCGGGTAGAGTCGCGAATTGATCCATGATTCTAATCGCTTCTTGGCAGGAAGCAGGGATGGCAAGAGCACTGTCGATTGATCTTCGGCACCGAGTTTTGCGGGCGATGTGCGATGGCGCCTCGACCCATGCGACGGCCGAGTGGTTTGGAATCGCGATCGCAAAAGCGGTGCGCTGGCGTTCGCAGGATCGGGTTGGCCGGAGCGATCCGCTGCCGGTGGGCGGGACCACCGCTCAGGTCGCATCGAAGCGGAGGCCAAGTTCCTGCGAAACCTGGTCGACAGCAGGGATGACATCGCGTTGCATGAGATGCAGCGTCGTCTTGGCATAAGGATGCCCAAGCTCGTCGTGCCCGCCAATAGCACGCTGCTCTTCCTGCTGCCGCAAGAGCCCGAACTGAACCCGGTCGAGAACGTCTGGCAGTTCCTATTCGACAACTGACTCTCCAACCGCGTCTTCAACGACTACGACGACATCGTCGCCCACTGTTGCAGAACCTGGAACAAGCTCGTCAATCAGCCTTGAGGGAATAATCTCCATCGGCATGCGCGATTGAGCGCATCGGTTCTGATCAGCGCTCGTTATTGAAATGTAATTTATAATAAAAAAAGGGGGAAATATATATAAATTAACAGCCGGATCATCAGTATTTTTCTGGATAGAATTATTTTTATTGATCTGAAGCAATAGACTCGATGTGTCAGATGTTGATGCTGCAAACCATCTATCGAGCCGTTTCTACGCGAAGGCCCTCTACGCGAATTTGAGTCCATGCCTTGTCAGTGGTGAGGGCGGGCACCCCGAGTTTAATCGCGAGCGCCATGCAGGACCGGTCGCCCAAGCCGCTGCCATAAGTCTTGGTCGCCTCGACCAGTGTCGCTGCGGCAAAGGCCGCGTCTCGATCGTGGTCATGGATCTCCATACGCAGGTCCGAGACGATCTCCTCGATAATGGGCAAGGCCAGCCCGCGCAGAAGCAGGCTTTTGACGAGTTCCTGCAGATTGACCGCTGATATAGCCGCCTGGCCGACCAACGACGCCACCTTGTCAGCTCCAGGCTCGTCGCGCAGAAGAGCAATCACGGCCGACGTGTCAAAGACGACAAGTGCGCTCAACGTGAGAGGCCATCGTCTGAGCGCCGCTCCACAAGGAATGCATCTGAATCAGCATCTTTGGTGGCATTGTCTCGGTATAAACCCTGCAAGCGGGAAACCACATGCTTGATCGGGGAAAGGCGAACCTCGTCGCCCTCAACGGTCAAGATCACCCGCGCATCCCCAGACAATCCCATGGCTTTTCGCACAGGAAGAGGAAGGACCAATCTGCCGTTTGGGCCAACGCGCACATCGGTTACAAAATCAGTCTTTGACATTACGTTTGTTCTCAGAGTGAGATAAGATGACATTGCCGCGTTAATGGCATTGTAGGAACATGAGCATGTGTGTGCCATATGTCCATGATATCATAAAACCCACGGCGTACGCGATGACAAAGGCCAACAGCGGGCGTCATCGCTTCTCGCGCCATGGCCAGAAAAGAACGATTATGACCATGTCCAAAAGTAAGCATGCATTGCAAAGCATGTTTTTGATGGATGGAGAT
The DNA here is from genome assembly GCF_001463785.1 of Aureimonas sp. AU40. Classification (NCBI taxonomy): domain Bacteria; kingdom Pseudomonadati; phylum Pseudomonadota; class Alphaproteobacteria; order Hyphomicrobiales; family Aurantimonadaceae; genus Aureimonas; species Aureimonas sp. AU40. The sequence goes on along the minus strand of NZ_BBWL01000057.1, from coordinate 34,493 downwards.
TCTGGAAGGGGAGGGGACTTCAACCCGCTTTGCGCTCCAACGGTTCGTAGACGCCTCTACCGTTTTGGATACCAAACCCGAGCTGATCCGGGGTCGCCTGCAGCTTGCAAGCGCCCTCGGCGCTCGGCGAGGGCGACAATGTGCGGACGAGCGGGAGGGCCGCCCAGACCTGATCGGTCGCTAGCGGATTTGTGAGACCATGAACGACCCCTGAGCCTTTGGCTATGGCTATGTCATGACGATCCCAAAACGAAAGGCTAAACCGGGGGCCGGGCTGATGCTGGCCTCCTCGACGATGGACCGGCACCCGACCTATATGGAGAAGACGCGCCATCAAGACGGCGTCAGCCTTCATGTTGGCTAGAGTGAGTTCCGGGACGTTGCGGTTCTTAGGCGCGACCTGGGCGTGACAGGTGCAAGGAGATTACGTTGGACTACACGCCCAAGCATTCGGCCCCATCCGAGCGCTTGGCTCGCAAGGACTTCGCAGCGGATCGCGATCGCAGAAGTGAGTTCGACGCGATCGGCGAAGTCTGTAGACGATATAAACCGACCGGTCACGAACACGTGCTAACTCTGGAAGCAAATCGGAGACTGACCGTGACGAACCTACCCATCAGCGATCACATGTATCGTCTCATGGTTGAAGCTGTGACCGATTATGCGATCTACATGCTTGATCCGAACGGTGTGGTTCAAAGCTGGAACAGGGGGGCTCGGCTAGCCAAGGGTTACGACGCCGATGAGATTGTGGGCCGTAGCTTCGCTTTATTTTACTCAGAAAAGGAGCGCCTCAGATCCATCCCTGAGCTGAACCTGCAGCATGCCCGCGACCACGGCCGATTTACTGAAGATGGCTGGCGATTACGGAAGGACGGAACCAAGTTTTGGGCGAATGTCGTGATCGACGCGATCCACGATGAGAACAGAGGCCTTGTTGGCTTCACGAAAATTACCCGCGATTTGACGGCCCAACGGGAGACCGAGCTTCAGCTTGCCCATCAAGCGGGGCATGATGCCCTGACAGGCCTGTTCAATCGCTCCAAATTCCTCGAGCGCCTCGATGATGAAGTACCGCAGCTCATTTACGGTGCGCGGTTAGCGGTCCACTACATCGATCTCGATCGGTTCAAGCCCGTCAATGATGCTTTCGGTCATGCCGTTGGGGATCAGGTTTTGCGCACGATCGGTGAACGCCTCCAGGCCGTCATCCCGATTGGCAGCATTGTCGCCAGGTTGGGCGGTGACGAGTTCGCTGTTTTGCAGTTTGGCTCACCGACCATTGAGGATGCGTCAGAACTGAGTTGCCGGATTGTCCAGACGCTGTCCGAACCCATTTCTGTTCGCAACGCCATAGTAGTCGTTGGAGCCAGCGTCGGGGTGGCGCACGCGCCGATCCACGGCTGCGAGGCAGCAGAACTCCTGCGAAATTCGGATCTTGCTCTTTATGCCGCCAAACAGAATGGGCGAGGGCGGTTTGAGATCTACGACCCCAGCATGAATGCCCAGGCGCTCTCGCGTGGGGTCATGGAGTTAAAGCTTCGCCAAGCCCTGAAGCTGCACGACTTCGAGCTTCACTATCAGCCAGTCGTCGATGCGCGCACGCTGGTTGTCGTCGGATATGAGGCCCTGTTGCGTTGGCAGGACCAAACCGGCAAGCAGGTGTCGCCCGCACACTTCATCCCGCTAGCGGAAGAGCTTGGTCTCATGCCGGAACTCGGCGCCTGGGTCCTTCGGACCGCTTGCCGCGACGCCTCCTCTTGGCCTACCGAGCTCGTTGTTGCCGTTAATGTGTCGGCCATGCAGTTGCGGGACCGGGGTTTTGTAGAAGTTGTCAAGGCGACATTGGCTGCAACGCGTTTGCCAGCGTGTCGGTTGGAACTGGAAGTCACTGAAACCGCCGTCTTAGCGGATCCTACCCTGGCAAATGAGATCCTGTCCGAGCTGCGCGACTTGGGTGTTGGAATTGCGCTCGATGATTTTGGGACTGGCTTCTCGTCGCTGCGCATGGTGAAGGAGCTACCCCTTACCCGTATCAAGATCGACCGTAGTTTCGTGTCGGGAATCAATGAGACGAGCAAATCCACCAGTGTCATACGCTCGATCATTACGCTTTGCGAAGCCTATGGCTTGTCGACGACTGCCGAGGGGGTTGAGACGGCACAACAGCTGACTGAGCTGCAGCGTCAGAACTGCGACCATCTCCAAGGCTTTTTACTCGGCCGGGCACAGCCCGATGCTTTTTGGCGGAGTTTCAGAAAGGAGCAAGAACGCGGTGGGGCGGAGCAGGCTCTCCTGCGGTGAGAAAGAGGACCGAGCCACTACCCCTCTATCGCTGATCGCACAGCTGCTATTTCCGGGCCGCTGCTACCTCGCTCGAAAAACTCTTCCACAGTCATGCGCGTTTGTGTGCCTCCTGACGAAAGGTTGGCGCGATGGAGGACGGCTGTGATGGCACCCGATTGGCTACGCTCCACCATCCAGTCATCGCCGTTGGAGGAACGATAGACAGTCAGCGTTTCCACGCTCTCTGCTGCCGTGTCTACAATCTTGGAATTCCGCTTAAGCTCAGCCTCGGTGGCGGCTTGATCGAAGCCATCCATCCAGTCCATCCATTCATTTGAGTTCACATCGTAGGGATTGCCGCGTCTATCCTTACCTTCGTCGTGCGCCGCCTGGCCCTCGCGATGCTGAGGCGTCATTCGTCATCTCCCAACCCATCTGTCTGCGACAAGATGGCATGGCGCTGTGCATGGTCTACGATGTTTCTCTCAGGAAAAGATTCGGCAGCTAAAAGACCGCCAGGGTGTTTAGCTGCTCATCTGAGAAGTCTGAGCATCGTTGTTCGGCGCGCGGAACCGAACCCCAGCACCACCACCATTGCCATCGATAAACTCGATCCCTGCATCCTCTAGCACTGAGCGAACCGCAGCATTCTCACGTTCCCGAAGCTTGGTAGAGCCACGCTCGAATTGGCGAATGTCATAGGTTTTGACGCCTGAGCGACGGGATAGCTTGGATGCAGGCCAATCGATCAAGCCCCGTGCAGCACGGCATTGAGCCGGCGAGATCATATTGGTTCCTCTTGCGTTTGAGCGTTGAGCCGAGCAACGTATCAGGCTCGCTGCTTCAGGTACTCCGACAACGCGGTCTGGCGCCCTTCCCAGAAGTCGTTCATGAGAGCTTGGATTTGTCGGGCGCGGTCTCGCCATACCGGCGTTCGAAACGCAGCCGGCTCCCGCACTACGACATCATCGACCGCTGTTCTCACTAACCGACACCCCAGCACCTCCAGCCCCAAGGCGAAGTCCTCGGACGAGAGATTTTCCGACACGGGATAGTGAGCGATGTTGCTCTCCCGGACCGGGTGCAACTTGCCTTTGAGGACGATCGGGATGAAGCCCGGTGAGGTTTGGCAGATCCGAAGAACCATACGGTTCTCTGGATCGTCAAAGAACGCCGAGGTCATGCGTCGTCAGCTTGCAATTCTGTCAGCGAGGCGCGGATGCGGCATTTCAATCCGTCGCTGGCATAGTCGAGCTCGACCGAGCCCCCAGTTGACCCTGACAGCCCCATTTCGATCAGTCGGCTTCCAAAGCCTTTTCGGGTCGGGGGAGAGGCCGGAGGACCATTGACCTCCCGCCAGCTGAGAGCGAGCGTCGGAAGCTTCGTGGTCTCGTCGATATCCACTACCCAAGCGACATGGACGCGTCCCTCCGGCACGGAGAGCGCACCATACTTCACTGCGTTGGTGGCGAGTTCGTGCATGATAAGGGCGAGTGTCAATGCCGCCTTGGGACCGATATCGAGGCTTGGCCCCCGCAGCACAATGCGTTCATCCGGATCGTGCAAGGCAACGGCGCTGCGAATGATGGCGTCGATCGAACCCGCATCGGTCTGCCCCGACAGCAGGATGTCGTGCGCCTTGGACAGCGTCTGGATGCGTTTGGTCAGGCTGTCACGAGCCGTTGTCATGTCCGGTGCGTTGCGCAGGGTCTGCGTCGCGATCGATTGCACGACGGCCAGTGTGTTCTTCAGCCGGTGAGCCAGTTCGTGGTTGAGAACGGTCTGCCGCTGTTCGGCTGCGACCCGCTGGGACACGTCCCGAACAGCACCGATAAAGTGCTGCGCGCCCTTCGAGCCGGCGACCTGCCCTTGCACGTTTACCCACCGCACTTGCCGATCGTCGAGGCCGATCGTGCGGAACTGAAGATCAAACGGAGCACCTTCCATCGCAGCGGCAAGGGCAGCATCGAACGCAGCCCGGTCTTCGGGATGGAGAGTCGACAGCTTCTCAGCTTGGCCAACGAGATGACCGGTCGCCACGCCAAAAGCGGCGCGAGCACGCTCGTCCCAGGTCAGGCTACCAGTCGCCAAATCGACGTCGAAGATCCCCACCTCGCCAGACGCGATAGCCAAACGCTGCCGCTCCTCACTGGTTTTCAGGTTCACTTCGGCCCTTCGCCTCTCCACCGTGTCGCGAGTACGGTTGGCGGCGCTCTGAATGAACGCCACTTCTTCGGCGGTCCATGGCTGGACCCGGTCGTCGTTTACATAAAAAACCGCGACCGTTCGCCCGTTCTCGACGATCGGATGATTTATCAGCGAGCGCACGCCAACCCGCTCAAGAGGGCCGGTGTTGAATGATGTTCTAGGATCCAGGCGGATGTCGGGGATGACAACGGTACGGCCTCGTCGCAGATTCTCTGCATATCCACCGTAGTCATCTATTCGGTACGTGCCGGCAAGGCTGGGATAGCCGTCCGCTGTCCAATCCGACGGGACGGTGAAGGTTTCGCCATCATCGGCAACGGTGCCATAGCCCACGCGCCCGACACCGAGTGCCTTCCCGATGATCCGAGCGGCGGCGCCGGGCATCGCATCTGGATCGTCGAGGTCCGCCAGGGTTTCGCTGAGTTCCAAAAGGGCTTTGCTGCGAACTTCGGATCGAACGCGCTCGGTGACCTCGACAAAGATGACGCTGAACCGGTCCCCCGCGACAGGCTGGCAGGTTCCATCATACCATCGGCTGAGCGTATCGACCTTGCGCGTGAACCGGATGGCTTGGCCGGTTTCGACGACCTGTGCGAACTCGTTGACCCATGCGTCCTCGACGCCAGGGATGAGGTCGCGAACCGTCCGACCGACTACTGTCGATGGTTCGATGCCCACCAGCTTGCCCCAGGCGTTGTTGACCTCCTCATAGCGCCAGTCGACGACACGCCCGGAGGCGTCTCGCTGCACCTTGCCCAGGATGAACCCCTCCTCGAGGTTCTCGAACAGGCCACGCCACTTCTCCTCGCTCTCAGCGAGGGCTTGGATGTCATGCCTGCGTTGGGACACGTCGTTGAATAGGACGGCGACTTGCCCGTCAGATCGATCACCGACCGGGTAAGCATAAACTTCGTACCAACGACCACCGAGCTCGTTGGCGAACTGCTCGAACCGCTCGGCTTTGCCGCTTCTGGAGATGCGTCCGTAGATTTCGAACCAGTAGGCCTCGTGTCCTGGAGCCAGCGACTTCATCCATTGACCGACAACGCCCTGCAGGCCGGTTTGGCGCTCGAAAGCCGGGTTCACCTCCAGAAAACGGTAATCGATCGGATGGCCGTCATCGTCAAAGCGCAGGTCGAGAATGCAGAACCCTTCGTCGATCGCGTCGTAGAGCGAACGGTAACGCCGCTCGCTGGCTTCCAGCGCTTCCCCTGCAAGCCTTTGTTCCGTCCGGTCGCGGAGCACTTTGACGAAGCCCGTATGCTCACCGGCTTCGTCAAGAAGCGGCATCATTTCGCCGGACGCCCAGAAACATGAGCCGTCCTTATGCAGATGCCAACGCTCGTCGATCCCACGTCCCGTTTGAAGAGACGCCATCATTTCCCGGTCGATCTGTCCTTTGAGACGGTCCTCGGGCGTGAAGAACGCCTCGGCCGATCGGCCGATCATTTCTGCCCGCGTCCAGCCAAGGATCTGTTCGGCGCCGGTGTTCCAGTCCGTAATAATCCCATCGCGATCGGTCACGATGATCGCGAACTCGGTAATGCTTTGGATGATCTGACGATTGCGCAACTCGCGCCCATCGGTCGGCCGAAGATCAGTCATCTCAGTCTCACGTCCGCTCACGCATCGAACCCGGATTGTCTTGTGCACGATGGGCTTGGTGAATGAGCGTTCCCGAGAGAAATTTCAACGTGATAATCGAACCTGATTGTCTAAATGCGGACCTTCTCCAAGGCGCCAAGAATCTGGCTCGATAGGAACGGCTTACAGACAAAGCCAACGGGTCGCCATTCTGCGGCCATGGCTCGGTTCTCTTCCGTCAGTCGACCGCTGACGAAAAGCGACGCGACATTGTGCTCGTCGCGGAGACGTTGCGCTGTCTTTATGCCGTTGGAGCCATCGGCAAGATCGACGTCCATGATAGCAACGTCGAACGGTACATGAGCCTCAGCCAAAGTGAGCGCAGTGGTCATGCTGTTGGCGATACCAACGACCTCATGATGAGCGTCCTGCAGAATATCCTGCAGATCCAACGCGATGAGAGGTTCATCCTCGACGATCAGAACCCTCAGAACTCGCATGCTTTTGGCCCTTCATCATCTGCCAGCTAGCGTCAAGAAGCTAGGTCGCTGACCGCACAGACCGCTAAAGCGATCTGATGACAGGCCGTTCCCGGTGAGATGACAGAATGGCAATCTTGAGCATACCCAACCCGATGCCGGTCGTTTTCTCTCAATTGCGTTTGACAGCTTGGACGGTCAATTCAAGGCGTATAGTCGAAAGTTTGCAAAACACTAGCGGCGCAACGTTTCTGCGGCCTCGCACTTTAGTGACAGCCCCATCTGGCTGACAAGGACATACGTTTATGGCGATCAACATGATCGGATCGGCACCTATCGGCGCAGCCGCCGTTCGTCGGGATCGATCAAACGGGTTCCTTGTCAGCGCCGTGGTGCTGACCCTTGCCGTCCCCGTATTCGCCTGGACGTTGTGGGCAGCTCACTCGCGCTCGGCGTCGAGCGACGCTCAGGCAGCGTTAAACGGATCGCTCTCCGAACTTCTGGCAACCGTTACGACCGCGCAAAGCAGCATGCGGGGATACGTCCTGTCCGGCACCGATGCGTTCCTGAGCCCGTACCGACAGGCGGTGGCCGACTTCCCCGCCAACTTGGACGCCGTCACGCAGACCTTGGCAACCGCTCGCGCGGACGGCGAGCAAATCGAGGTCGCCGAGGACAGCGCCCAGCAGGCCATGGACTTCTTCCAGACCGTCGTGACGACGCGGACGGAAACGGGGTTCGATGCCGCATCAGGCTTGGTGACGGGCGGGGTCGGTCGGCAGTTCATGGCCGACCTTCGAGGGACGACGCAAGAATTGAAAACTGCCTCCGCCGCCATCATCGCGGACAACACACGCTTCGAGCGGTTCCTGACATGGCTCCAGCTCGGGGTCTTCGTGCCAGCCATCGCGGCCGCGGCATATCTGGCAATGTTGGCATCGCGTCGTCAACGCCAGCTCCGGGCCGGGGCCGATCTTCTCAGCGACCTCATGGACGCCGCACCCGTCGGCACGGCCTTCTTCGGCTCGGACCGCAAGCTGCTCAGGGCGAACGCGGAGTTCGCGCAGATCGTGTCCGCCAACGCCGCCACGTCACCTGGTCGCTGGCTCCTGCCCGTCATCGAACGCGTCCTGGCAAACAGGCAGACCCACACTGACCGCGAGTTCGTCTTCGGCGACGCGAATGAGCGTCGCGCGGTGGTGTCGGCCTTCCCGACCCGCGCAGCCACCAAGGGCACCGGCGGCGTCGGCGTGTTCGTGATGGAAACCACGGAACTGCATCGGACCGCCAGCGAACTCGACGAGACCAGCCATCGCCTGACGGCCATAGCCGACAACATCCCGCAGCTTGGCTGGATGGCCCAGCCTTCCGGCGAGATCGTCTGGCACAATCGTCGCTGGTTCGACTACACCGGGACGACGCCGGAGCACATGGCTGCCGAGGGGTGGTCGTCCATCATCGAGCCCGCGCATGCCGAACGGGTCGACGAAGGCTACCGCTCCGCGATCGCCTCCGGCGAACCCTGGGAAGACACGTTCCCCCTACGGGCAGTCGACGGGACGTTTCGTTGGTTCCTGACGCAGGCCGTTCCGATCCGGGACGTGGATGGGGCGATCCTTCGCTGGTTCGGCACCAACACCGACGTGACCAAACAAAGAGCCCTGGAGGAGGAGTTCCTGGCCGCCAAGGAAGTGGCCGAGAACGCCAATCGTGCCAAGTCGCAGTTCATCGCCAACATGAGCCACGAGCTGCGCACCCCGCTGTCGGCCGTGATCGGCTACGCCGAGATGCTGGAGGAAGAGGTCGAGGATCTTGGCCAGACCCATCTCCTGCCGGACCTCAAGAAGATCGAAGGCAATGCGCGTCACCTTCTCAGCCTGATCAACGACGTCCTCGACCTCTCCAAGATCGAGGCCGAGCGCATGGATCTCTACGCCGAGACCTTCGACCTCGCGACGGTTCTGGAGGAGGTCGGATCGACGGTGGGCTCTCTGATCGCCAAGAAGGACAACCGTCTCGTCATCGAGCACGTCGGGACGCTGGGGGAGATGCACAGCGACCAGGTTAAAATCCGGCAGTGCCTCCTGAACCTCCTTTCGAACGCCTCCAAGTTCACCGAGAACGGGACGATCACGCTTTCCGCACATCGCTCGTCGGATGGCTCGCGGGACTGGATCTCGCTGGCTGTCACCGACAGCGGCATCGGGATGACGCCCGAGCAGGTCGAGCGCCTGTTCGAGCGCTTCGCGCAAGCCGACGAAACGACGACCCGCAAGTTCGGCGGTACGGGCCTTGGGCTTGCCATCACCCGCGCCTTCTGCCGCCTGCTCGGTGGGGATATCGGTGTCGCCAGTGTCGAGGGAGAAGGCACGACCTTCACGATCCAAATCCCAGCAGTTGCGGAGGAGGAAGGCCAGGACGAGCCGATCGCGCCGACCGGCGGCGATGCGACGGTGCCTGGTCCTGCGGGAACTGTGCTGGCGATCGACGACGACCCCCATGCCCGCGACCTGGTCACGCGGTTCCTCACGAAGGAGGGTTTCGCAGTGCGTACCGCGTCTGACGGCGTCGCGGGCTTGGAGATGGCGCGTGCCATCGTCCCCGACGTCATCCTCCTCGACGTCACCATGCCGAAGAAGGACGGATGGTCCGTGCTCGCCGAGCTGAAGGCCGATCCGCGACTTTCCACCGTCCCGGTCGTCATGGTCTCCAGCCTCGACGAGAAGCGGATCGGCTACGCGCTGGGTGCCTCCGACTATCTCGTGAAACCCGTTGATTGGGATCGGTTGAAGGATGTCATGGATCGATACCGGGAGCCTCCGGGCGCCCTCGTCCTCGCCATCGACGACGATGAAGACACGCTCGGCCGCTACGCGTCGATGCTGCAACGGCTCGGCTTCGAGTTCGCCTCTGCCACCAACGGGCGGCTGGGTCTCCAGCGTGTCGCTGAACGCCGCCCGGCTCTGATCCTGCTCGACCTCAACATGCCCGTCATGGACGGCTTCGACTTCCTGAAGGAGCTCCGCGCCCAAGCAGAATGGGCGGACATCCCGGTGGTCGTCCTGTCGTCTAAGGACTTAACGACGGACGAGCGGCATGCTCTGAGCACTGCTGCTGACCAAATCCTTTCCAAATCGGAAGTTTCGCTCCGACAGTTGGCCGAACGGATGCGGGAAGCGATGACGTCCCTGAACGGGTCAGCTCCAGGGCATTGATGGTTTTTGCTGAATTTCAAATTCTAGTCAACCCGACTTGCTCATCAGATAGGTTTGCCATGACCTGCGGCTGCATGTTGCTCCTGCGGAGCTAATTATCATAAAGAGAATTTACAGTAATATTCGAATAGTTTTCTCATAATATATTGGTATATTAATCATTGTTGAAGAAATAATTTGTTTTATGTTGAAAACAGATTTGCCTTTTCGGAGTTGATCGACTAACACGAGGAATTAAAATATATAAAAATTCATTATTACGATTCATTTCGTGCGTGAACGTCTCAGGAGTATTGTTTATCCTCTTAATTATAAATAAAACTGCATATGGAAGCGGACGAAATTTAGGAATCTTGTCTAAAATACAACTCTTCGGGGTTTAAACTATTTATGGTTGATAAATAACTTATTGGAAAGCATGGCGAGAGGTCTTTCCCTAAGCATTGCATTCGAGTTTGGATTTTAACGTCCGAACGAACATTTTTGGCGATAAGGAACGCACGATAGACCTCACTCGGCGAGTTGATCATGCGTTTCTCTCTTCGAACCCGGCTCGCCTTGAGCTTTGGTGCCGTTCTTGTCCTTACCAGCAGCGTCGGTGTGGTTGGGATGCGGTCACTGGCTGCCAACGCCGAACACTTCGAGCAGTTTGCTAATCGACCGTTTCAGCAAGTTCAGGCGATCGGCAACTTATCGACCGAATTCGAGCGGGTTCGTCGTATTCTGCGTACGGATATAACGACACCGGTTGCGGACCGGGCGACATTGAAAACCGAGTACGAGGCGACATGGACGCGGATCATTCAGGAGACCGAGGTCTATATCAACTCAGTGCAAAGCGCCGCCGGGAAAGCTGAGATCGCCGATTTCAAACCGACAGTCGAGTCCCTGAAGGCGGTCTCGGACGACGCGTTTGCCTTGGTCGCAGCTGTGGATATTGATGCGCTTTCCAATCCCAGTGGGCAAACAGCCTTTCAAACAGCAATCGCTTTTCTTCAAAACCAACAAAAGCCAGCGGCCGTCGCTCTCGGTGAGCGCCTCAATCAGCTGACAAAGCGCTCTCAGGACCGTGCTGTCGCTTTCGTCAACGAAGCACGAGCGGACTACGAGACGACTCGTAATCAACTCATATCCATGATCGCAGCGGCAGTTGCGGTTGGCGCTGGCCTTGCGATCTGGATGGCGATGTCTCTTATGAGAGGCGTACGCCAAATCGAAGAGAATGTCGATCGAATGGCCTCCGGGGATTTGTCCCAGCGGATTGTCCATTCACGGCGTGACGAGATCGGTGATCTTCTGGATCATCTTTGCCAGATGCGCCTGCGTTTGGTCACCATCGTTCATAGCGTTCGCACGTCCGCCTCTCAAGTTGCGGGGGGATCTTCGCAATCAGCTATGACGGCGGACCAACTCTCGTCGGGTTCGACGGAGCAGGCCGCAGCGTCCGAACAAGCTTCAGCTGCTGTCGAAGAGATGACGGCTAACGTGCGTCAGAACTCCGACAACGCCACTCAGACTGAGAAAATTGCCGTCCAAGCCTCACACAGTGCTGAGAAGAGCGGCGTCGCCGTATCGGAGGCGGTGGAAGCGATGCGAACCATTGCCGAACGGATTCGAGTCGTGCAGGAAATCGCTCGTCAGACCGATCTTCTCGCACTGAACGCAGCAATTGAAGCCGCACGAGCCGGTAGCCATGGCAAGGGGTTTGCCGTTGTTGCCTCCGAAGTGCGTAAGCTTGCCGAGCGGTCCCAGCATGCAGCCCTCGAGATCGGGGAACTGTCAGCCAAAACATTGGCCTCTTCAGAAGAAGCAGGACATATGCTCGACGTCCTTGTCCCTGACATCCGGCGCACGGCTGAACTTGTGTCGGAGATTTCGGCTGCTTGCCGAGAGCAATCGATCGGCATCGAGCAGATCAATCAGGCCATTCAGCAGCTCGATCAGGTCACGCAAACCAATGCTGCGTCTGCCAACGAAATGGCTGCCACTGCCGGCGAGCTATCGGCAGAAGCGGGTGTTCTCAGCGAGCGGACCGCATTTTTCACTCTGAACGATGCGGAAACCGGTTCGGCCGTGCAGCCATCGCCCCGAGCTTCTACCAACTACGTTTCACCACCCGACGATGTAGCGTCCAGCAATGCCACTTTTAGCAGAACCATAAATCGCCAGAACAAACAGACGGGGTTGCACTACTCCGATCGTAAAGAATCAAAACCAATTTCTAACGGCTTTGAGATGATGCTTGAAGATAACAGTTTTGAACGCCTAAGTGCATAAGAATAAATGAGATAGGAGAATTCGCTTGAACGATGAAAAAATACGAAATCCGCTTGGTCTTATTATCGGAAGCTGGCATAGGCATGCATAGGATCGCGGCCCTGCAAGCGTACTATGCCGAGAAGGCATTTCAGGTGACGAGTTTTATGCTCCCTGCAGGACCCTACGAAGGTTTTCGTGAATGGACGACCCATTATGGCTCCCATCTTATAAGACATATTCCAAGCCGCTACGTGATCCATTTGGAGGAGGAAGGTTGCCGGACCATAATCAAAAACTCGGAATTGCGGGAGTTTGAACTCGATGTGACGGCAGCCGTTTCCGAAGGGTTTCTGAAGCTGAAGTGACTTCGGTCTTCAAAGGAATTGCCGGTGGGTGTTGAACTAGCGCGGCAGAGATATCCAAGCGTCCCGGGCGTTGAGCGGCCGCGGGTCGCCGAACGTGCTCGGGGTGCTGCGTCGGGCGGGATGTCCGGTCAGACAAACGCCTCCTCAACGGTCACGACATCGAGCTTTGAACGCAGCGCACTGACCGCGATGCGATGGACGGGTTCGGTCGGCGCGGTGCAGAGATCGGCGACCACGCGTCGCTGGAAACTCTCGGCTACCGCGGACATCGCGGTGAACACGACGCAGTTCTGTGTCATCATTCCGCAGATCAGCAATTCACTGTCCACGTCCAGATGCTTGGCAAGTTCGGTGTCCTGGAAGGCATCGGCATAACGCTTCGTGATAATCGGCGCGTCAGCGGCCGCTGCGAGGATCGCCGGACGCAGGGCAGTGCCTGGTGCGCCGTCTGCGAAAAGCCCCGTTCGGTCTTTCGAAACGTGTTGGACAAGCACGACCTTGTCGCCGCCCGATCGCGCTTGGGCGATTGCCGCAATGATGCGTGCTTCCGTTTCTGCTGCCTGCCAGAGCGGCAAGGCACCTCCTGAAAAGTAGTCGTTCTGGATGTCGATCACGAGAAAAGTGCGAGGCATGGTAGGCTCCTTGGCTTGTCGTGGCGGACCTTAGCCTCGCCAATCGTCCTCGAACGAGTGTCCCGGTGGCCATTCTTCTGCTAGATCGGGCCAATGCGCATTGCCGTTATCGCTTACGACCGCATCAGCCCCTTCATGCTGTCGACGCCGCTCGCGGTGTTCGCAGAACCATTCCTCCGATCTGAGTATCGGGTCGATGTGTGCTCCAGTGCGCTACGTCTTTCCGCCAGCGGCGGCCTGACCATCGAAGCGAACCTGTCGCTTGAAGCGACGCACGATGCCGACATCGTCATCCTACCGGGTTGGCGGGACGCGGACGAACCCGTTTCCGCCGACATCGTGGCCGCACTGCTGGCCGCTCATGCGCACGGCGCGATCGTGGTCGGCTTGTGCCTGGGTGCGTTCGGGTTGGCTGAGGCCGGTCTGCTCGATGGGCGGCGGGCGACGACGCATTGGTCGCGTACTCAGACCCTTACGGCACGCTACCCAAGCGTCACCGTGGATGCCGGCGCGCTCTTCGTCGATGAAGGTCAGGTCATAACCTCTGCGGGCATCGCCTCGGGCGTCGACTGCTGCCTTCATCTTGTTGCCCGGATGTCCGGGACGGGCGAAGCCAACCGGGTCGCCCGCCATCTCGTGGTGGCCCCGCAACGAGCCGGCACCCAACCTCAGTTGATCGAGAGTCCCACTCTCGGATCCTCGGCCAACCGGCGCGCTACCCAATTGCTCGAAGAGGTGCGTGCGGACCCGATGCTCGCCCCCTCGCTCGATGCGCTCGCCGAGAAGGCGGGTATGAGTCGACGCAGCCTCACGCGGCATATCCGGGCGCGAACCGGGGGCAATCTTGGGACGTGGTTGAAACATGCGCGCTTGGCGCGGGCGCAGGAGATTTTGGCAGCGGGCGCCCGCGGGTTCGACGACGTGGCCATACGCAGCGGCTTCCCCAACGCCCATGCCCTGCGCGCAGCCTTCCGCTCCGAACTTCATCTGACGCCAACGCAATGGCTCGCGCGGCAAAGGCTGGGTTAGCTGATCCCAACTGCCAAGCCAACACGAACGACGCCGTTTGTTCGTTCAAAGCGAGATCGCTTGACGCCTATCCGGCAAGCCGCCTCACGTGGGTATCTCCGTACGTACAAGCGGTCCCCTTGCGCGTACGCTTCGCTTCGTACAGGGCGGCGTCGGCTCTGCGGAGGATCCCCTCGCGTTCGGGCGGTCTCGACCGAACCAAGCGACGCCGACCGTCCCTGACATCCTTGCCATTTGTCCGGACACCTCTGTGACTATGTCCAAGTCGCTAAGCGACCGATGGATTAGTCGGTGGACCTGCCAACAGTTCGGGGCACGGGACAGGATGGCCACGAACTTGTCTCCCTCAAGGCGCGGGGCGAAACATTCTTCGAATTGCTCGCTTTGTAGCCTGTGTCCACTTGGCGCAGATCATCGTCTCCGGCTGTATGGCCTAAGGGGTCGATTCCGCACTTGAAGACGTCAATGTCGTAAAATGCGGCTCCGGCCTCCGCCCCTAGGTGCCGCGTTTCAAGCACTGACAGCCTGTCGATGACGCTCGGGGATATCGACCTTCTAACCGATAGGTTACAGCTTCTCCTCCGAGCGCTCATGGCGTCTGCTCCCTACAGACGCGGCCTGCCTTAGTTTATCTTTGTTCCATTCGAGGAAGGAATCGATTGGCATGGGTCTGGCGAAGAGGTAGCCCTGGAACGAGGGACACCCAAGTTCGAGCAATGCATCGTATTGACGCTCGTCCTCTACACCCTCCGCGATGCAGGCCATGCCCATGCGGTCGCAAAGCGCGAAGATGCCCGCCAACATCTCGCGACCGCCGGGCTTGTCGAGGTCGACGATGAACCCCCTGTCGATCTTGACCTTATCGATCGGCAGGCGCCGGAGGTACTCAAGGCTTGAGTAGCCCGTACCGAAGTCGTCGAGGGCGATTAGGGCTCCAACCGCTCTCAACATCGCGATAGACGTCTCGGCTGCCTCCAAGTCGTGCAAGAGGGAAGTCTCGGTCAGTTCGAAGATAAGACTGCCGGGATAGACCGAAGACCTTCGGATCATGGTGAGCAGGCTGAGCATCGTTTTCGGGCTGGCGAGGTCGTGGGCCGAAAGATTGAAGGAGAGCCTCACACCTGGCGGCAGGCTTTCGGCGCACTCCAGGGCTTTGGCGAACAGCACGAGCGTCATGCGGTGGATCGCGCCGGTTCGCTCGGCGATGGGAATGAATACAGCCGGCGACACGGTTCCGAGCTGAGGGCTGGTCCAGCGCGCGAGTGCCTCGACCGCAAGAGCGCCAGCCTCGGCGCCTTCCACGATAGGTTGGACGACGACCTCAAGCTCCCGCTCGAGGTCGGCGGCCTGGAGTGCCGCCTCGATCTGCCGGTCGTCCCGAACGCGCTGCGCATGCTCCGCCGAATAGACGGTCACTGTTCCTCGGCGGTCCCGCTTGCTAGCGTACAGTGCATAGTCCGCCGCGTCGTACAGACTCCCCTCGCTGCGCGGTTCGCGACCCATGGCAATTCCGCACGACGCTCCCAGGGCCACGGTAGCGACCTGAAGGACGAATGGCCGCGTGAGTTCGCTGCAAGCCTCCTCGGCCAGCGCCTTGACCATCGCGGCGTCCGCATCGAGGATGAAGGCGAACTCGTCACCGCCGAGCCGGACCATCACTGCTTCCGCGGGAAACACATCCAACAGGCGCTTGGCAACCTGCTGAAGCAGCTCGTCGCCCGCCGCATGACCGTAGCTATCGTTGACTGCCTTGAAGCGGTCGAGGTCGAGCACGCCGACGGATAGCTTGAGACAGGAGAGGATGTCGCGGGGTGCTGCCGCACGGCGCTCGAGCTCGGCAAAAAAGTGCCGGCGGTTCGGTAGCCCGGTGAGATGGTCGGACAGTGATAGAGCGGTCACGGCGCCGTTAAGCCGAACCCGCTCGGCGAAGCTCCGGTGATTGTTGAATAGAACGCGCATCATCACTAGTGTAACGAGGAGGATATTAACGGCAATAGCGGCGTAGACTGGGTCACCGAGCGATGCGTAATAGACGAGATAGGGTATTGTCACAGTGACAGTGGTCGATACCGCCGCTTGAGGAAGCGGGAAGAGGCAGAAGATACACCCGATCACCGTGATCGCGATGTAGATAGCAATGTGGGCCTCTTCGGCACTCCCGCCATAATGCGTGAGCATGAGGGCCCATGCCACGAAGGTCAAAGCGATGGCGACGCCCAACACGACCGTGCGTTGCAGGTAGGCGATCGCCAGATCGGGCGAGATGTTCGACGTCGGGCGCAGGTGCCATGTTACCAAGCGGAGGATGCCGACACTGATCAGCGCACCTGGAATCCAAACCGTCAGCCAAGTCGGTGCCAATTCGTAGTGGGTATAAGCGGCGGCTGCGGTGTTGACTGCGAGCAGCACGTACAGCATCGGAACTTGCTGGCGAAGCTCGGCGAACTGGGCGACGGCCAGTTC
Source organism: Aureimonas sp. AU40 (assembly GCF_001463785.1). NCBI lineage: Bacteria > Pseudomonadati > Pseudomonadota > Alphaproteobacteria > Hyphomicrobiales > Aurantimonadaceae > Aureimonas > Aureimonas sp. AU40. Next base: position 17,973 of record NZ_BBWL01000057.1, on the reverse strand, counting down.
TGGCTCAAGTGTTCGCAGCTTCATCCATTCGATCATGTTCGACACTCCGTCCCGACACTCAAGCCGGACGGGCGAGACCGTATCAGGATGATGTGAACGCAGCCTTCAGCCCCACGGTTAAAATACTTTTGCGAATATGACGGTGACGGGCACAGTTTAGCAAAACCGAAATTACGGAGAACGGTGTTCCGCCCAAGATGCAGGTGTAGGCTGGCGAAGGGTTAACTTCGGCATTGCCCAGCATTAGGTTGTTCATCGGCGCGACCACCTGTCCCGCGACGATCGGATCGAACATCTCTGCCTCAACGTCATACGACGGAACTCATGGGGGCCGAAGATGCTGGTACGAACCCCTCGAGGGGGGCCCTACCGCGAAACCTCGACAAGCGCGGATACAATGGCCCTGAGCCCGGGGCGGTTGTCAGCGTTCTCGAGCGTCTCGCCTAGTTGCTCTTCGGCGCCCTTCGCCTCGCTAGGGTCGCCGACTACGAGCCGGAAGCGGCTGTGATGTGGAGAGCGAAGCCCCCGGAACCTTCCACTGACTAGCCAAGCTTGTGGCTTGACGACAAGTGCGGCGCGCGATTCTACAGGCGTGGCAGCGTGTCGCCTCACTCGCCCGCGCCCATCATGCCACCGGTTTCGCCCGAACGAGTGTCTGCAGTCGAATCACGTTGGCGTCCTCGCGATCGTCCTTCCTGCCCGGCTTGCCAAAATTGTCGTCGATAACCTGATCTCGCCCCTCCTCCTTCGCCCGGTAAAGCGCCATGTCCGCGCGTTTGATGGCGCAGTCGAGGTCCTCTTGCCCCACTCTCATGGCGACCCCAACGCTTGTGGTGAAGGCAATAAGCTTCCCCCCCACCACCGACGGCCGCTCCTTCGCCGCCCTGCGAATGGTATCGGCAAGAGCTGTCGCCTCGCCGAGCGACGGGCGGGAGCTGGCGATCAGGAACTCCTCGCCACCAAGGCGCACCACGAGGTCGTCGGCGGCGACGGCTCGAGTCATGCGGCCAGCGAAGTCGCGCAGGACCTCATCGCCGCCGTCGTGCCCGAAGCGGTCGTTCACGAGCTTAAAGTTGTCGAGATCGACGAGTAGGAGGCTACGCACGTTTGCGCCCTTGGTCATCGCGTCGGCCAGCCCTGAACGGTTGAGGACACCAGTCAGAAGATCACGATGTGCGGTGCGCAGGACTGTGCGGTAGTCGCGCTCGCCCAACATGGCGATGACGGCGAGTGTGAACACGATCGTTACGACGTGGTCAGTCAGTAGAAACAACGAGTCTCCTACCACTGCGGTAAACCAGATGCCCTGGAAGAGGCTGACGGCCAGGACGGCAGCGACGTTCAAGGTGACAGCATACGCCGAGATGCTGCGCGGACCGAAAACGCCAAGGCGCCGCCGGAACACATAGACGACTTGTGCGAAGGCAATGGCGCAATAGGCCAGCAAGGCGCCGCGCTCGCCCAGCGCCCAATCACCCATCAGTTCGCCGACGACGAAGCAGGTGCTGATGGGGACGAGCGGCAGCGTCGTCAGCCGACGGTTTATCGGTCGCTTGCCGTCGAAGAGACGGAACCCTGCCCACAAAAGTATGTCCGCGGCCTTAAGACACGAAAGCCCGGCGCTGCTCCAGAGCGGTGTGCTCGGGGCAAAGGGAAACAGCGAGTTCACCAAGCCGTAGAGAAGCAGCCCGCCGCCCCAGTATGTGAGGCAGGCGTCTTTTCGCTGGTTCAACCACAGCGACATGCAGGTTAGACCGCAGGCTAGGTTGACCAGCGCGTCGGTGAAGTGAAGGGTAGCGTTATCCATGCTGATCCTCGGTCAGGCGTTCACTGCACGGACCGCACACTCACCGATCGTATACCCAGGTTGTTTAAGGGTAGGTTGTTGAAACCAAGAGGAATGGCTCAGCATCCGAGGGAGATGGCATTGGTGGTGTCAGCCTAGCGTTCCAGGACGATGTTTCCAACATCTGCAAGGAGAGAGGTTTGAGCTCTCACCGCCCCTTCGTCTGAAGCGCATCAAGGATATCTACAGGCACCCTATGCCTACGCTGATCGCCTGGCGTTTCGGTCGACGAGAGACATTCGCTCGGGACGACCAATTAGGTAGCCCTGGATCGCATCGCAGCCGATGGACCGGAGGAGTGTGAGTTGGGATTCGGTTTCTACGCCTTCAGCTAGAATGGCGATTTCTAGCTTGCGGGCGATGTGTGTAATGCCTTCCAACACAGCCATAGAGTGTCGGTCTGTCTCTGCGGTCGCAACGAAGGAACGATCGACCTTGATGCGGTCAAGAGGGAAGTCTCTCAAATGCGAAAGTGACGAATAACCCGTGCCGAAGTCGTCCATCGCTACGGACACACCCAGACGACGGATCGCTCCGAGAATATCTGCGATTTTTTGCCCGTCCTCTACGATGGCGGTCTCGGTCAGTTCGATCTCTAACCTTCGCGCCGGAAGGCCGCTCGATGCCAAGGCCTGTGTCAGATGCGACAGCAGCAACGGTGAACGGAACTGGCAGGGTGACACGTTGACGGCAACGTACGCGTCGTCGTCGAAAGAGGCTGCCTGGTGGCAGGCTTCCTGCAACACCCAGGCACCGATCGCTACGATCTGTCCCGTTTCTTCCGCCAACGGGATGAAGCGAACGGGCGGTATGTTCCCCAGTTTCGGATGCTCCCAGCGGATCAACGCTTCGTAGCCAATGATGCGGTCGTCCGAGAGAGCGAGGACAGGCTGATAGGCCAGATGCATTTCGCCGCGCTCGATGGCCGTGCGCATGTCCGTCTCCAACTGAACCCTCTCGGAGACCGCCTCCAACATGCCGCAGGTATAGCAACTGGCGACGCCGCGTCCGTTGCGCTTGGACTCGTACAGCGCGATATCGGAGAACTGCATGAGCTCCGCGGCATCGCGAGCGTCATCAGTGCAGCACATGCCGATGCTGCATCCGATGTTGAGTGTAATCTCGCCGATGCGGAAAGGGAGGGCGATAGCCTGCAGCACCTGTGTCGCCACCGCCATCGCCTTCTCGAGGTCCCCGTAGACAAGGAGGGCCAGCTCATCGCCGCCAAGACGCGACACGAATCCGTCCGGACCGGCGATCTCGGTGAGACGTGAGGCAACCTCGATGAGAAGGAGGTCGCCGACGGCGTGACCATAGGTGTCATTGACTGGCTTGAAGCGGTCGAGGTCGAGCAGAAGGAGCTTGAACCTGCGCTTGGGATGGTAGTCCCGTTCCATTCGCGCGTTCAACGCTCGGCGATTGGCAAGCTTGGTCAATGGATCGCAAAATGCCAACTCCGCGATGCGGCGCTGCGCTTCACGGTCCTTTGTGACATCGTTGAACGTGATGACGGTTCCGCCCCCGCTCACTGGACGGATCTCAACCTCCATGACACGCCCGTCGTCCATGGAATAGTCAATTTGCGTAAAGCTCCCGACGCTCCACCATTCGTCGAGACGGCGGCGAGCTTGGTCGCGTCGTTCCGCCGTCCACGCTTGCCGGTCTCCAACGAGTTGGATGAGTTCGTCGGCCGACTTCCCGATGAGATTGGCCTGATCGTCAAAGCCGTAGAGGTCGAGATAGCGCCTGTTGTAAAGGCGCACTCTGTCCTCCGCATCGAGATAAACTAAGGCATTCGACATGTTGTTGAGCGCCGTCGAAAGAACGGTTGAATGCGCCCTTTCCTGGGCATCGAAGCGTCTAACTGTGAGGATCGTCAAGAACGCGCCGAGGAAGAGCACGGCTGCTCCGATGGCGGTGAACACGCTCAGCGTAACGTTCTCATGCGCGAACACCGTCTGTCCGGAGATCTGCTCCAACTCTGTCCCTGCGACAGCCGTAAAGTGAGTGCCGCAGACGGCGAGTGTGAACAGCGCGCAGACGAAACGCGGCGACGCGAACCGTGCGGAGGGGCCGCACGCCAACGCGAGGCAGCATGCTCCTATGGCAACGCCTAAGCTTCCCGTAAGGATCGAATGGCTTTGCAGGCAACCTTGGATCGCCAACATCCCGGCGTAGTGCATGACGCCGATGCCAACCCCTCCGACAGCACCAAGCGTGGCACGCACTTGCCAAGAGGGAGCGATCGCTGAGAACGCCAGCGGCAGCCCGACCAGCAGGACGGCGACCAAGGCCGAGGCTGCGGTGATCGGTCCATTATAGGACAGCATCATGTCTGGCCGATAACCGAGCATGGCGACGAAATGTGTCGTCCATACACCAAGGCCGGCGACCAGGGCTGTCCCCAGCAACCAGTGCCGGCGATGAACTGCGGTCACCTCGCCGACCTTTCCTCGCAGTGCGGCGAGGAGCCATCCCGCGACAACGCAGATGACCAATGCCGTTACGACGAATCCACCGGAATGCAGGGAGGCGAGATGCAGGAGCTGATGGGTCATCGGGTCAACTTGCCTGAAACATCTGAGTATGCCGTCAACGGCTCGACGGCACGCCGCTCCTCGATGTCGATCAGGACACCGGGGAAGCTCAGCGGCGTACCGTCGGACGCGGAGTTCACGCGCCCGTTGGCCTCCAGCCAGTAGTAGTTCCCGTCGGCGCGCCGCGTGCGGTATTGGTGGGCATAGGAGCCGCTATGGCAGCCGCGAGCGCCTCGCGGTCGTCCGGGTGGACGGTGTCGATGACCTGCGCCATGCTCAACCCCACTCGGCCGAAGTCCGGGTCGAGGCCGAAAGCACGGGCAAAGGATTCGTCCACCGTAAATCGGTCGTTCACGAGATCGTAGAACCACGTGCCGATGATGGTGCCGGCGTCGAGCGCCAACTGCACCCGCTCGATGTTCTCGCGGGCGATCGCCTCGCTGGCGCGCAACGCCGCTTCGGCCTCCTTGCGTGCGGTGACGTCGTTGAAGAAGATCGCGATCTGCCGTTCGGCCGGGTCACCGACGCAGATGGCGCGAACGTCGAACCAGCGTGAGAATGCCTCGGCATAGTTCTCGAAGGTCGCGGCTTCCCTGGTCCGCGCCACATGCCCGTAGGTGTCGAACCAGAACTGCTCCAGGTTCGGCGCGAACTCTGTCACCCACTTGCTGCGAAGGTTGACGCCTGCCTGCCGCTCGAAGGCCGGGTTGGCTTCGAGGAAGCGGTAGTCCACGGGGCGGTCGTCGGCGTCGAAGCGAACCTCGACGAGCGTGAACGCCGTGTCGATCGTCTCCAGGAGCGTCCTGAACCGTTCCTCCGACACGCGCAGGCGCTCGCCCGCCAGTCGTTGGGCGGTGCGGTCGCGTAGGATCTTGACGAAACCACGGTGGGTTCCCTCGTCATCGCGAAGGGGCATCATCTCCCCGGATGCCTAGAACCGGGAGCCATCCTTGCGCAGGTGCCAGCGCTCGTCCGCGGCGCTCCCATCGCTCAGGGCGGTTCGCATCTCGGTCTCGATGCGTCCGATGGCGCGGTCCTCTGGGGTGAAGAACCGTTCGGCGGACTGGCCGACCATCTCGCCTGCCGACCAGCCCATCGTCAGTTCGGCGCCGCGATTCCAGTCAGTGACGATGCCCGACTTGTCCGTGACGACGATGCCAAAGTCGACGGCGCTGTCGAACACGGCCTCGCGGCGGAGCAAGCGTTCGGACTCGACTGCCTGGCCACGCAGACGGATGACCTCGGTTTCCAGCTCCTGGCGAGAGAGATTCCACTTAGCGTTCCACCGGAATTGTTTTATTTATTGGGCCTTCTAACGCACCGTCGCAAGCTCGTAATCTGACTTCTTCGTCGCTGCGAGGGTGGGTCATATGACCGGCTGAGGTGACCGTCTCGTCATGAGCGACACCGCTTCCCTTGTCCTTAGGAAATTCGTTCTCCACTTAGGCAGCTACCTAAACTGCTCGACACGCAGTCCGAGATCACGTGCGACCTTCGACCAAGCTTTGTCAGCCGTGACGACTGTCACTGCAAGCTTTTGCCCGAGCGCCAAACAAGCACGATCTCCATGGCTCAATCCAAACGGTTTGGTGAGAGCAAACATGCCGCCTGCCCGCACGGCAAGATCGAAATTCAAAGGATGAACGACGAGGCCGAGGGCACAAACGAGTTGCTCGGCTTCCTCCACACTCATACCGGTTTGACAGAGCTTCGAGATCGCTTCCTGAACCGTCAGAGTGGAAACCGCAGCTCCCTCATCGATCCATTTCTCGACCTTTGTCGCGCCTTTTTCGGCGAAGGCATAGGCGAGGATAGCGGAGGTGTCGATCACGCAAGCCGTCACGAACCTGACACCTCGTGTGAGGATGCGGTCTGCTCGTTCTCACGCGCAGCCTCGGCTCGCTTCTCTTGCAGAAACTCTTCCACGATACTGACGCCAGGCTGAGCGTACTTCTTGGCAATCTCTTGGGCCCGTTTGCGTCTAAGCCGCGCCGTGGTCAGAGTGACCTGATCGCCCTCAGCTTCGACTAAAACCTTATCCCCCTTCATCAGCCCAAGGGCCTTTCTAAGGGCTGCTGGTAGGACGACGCGCCCATTATCTTGCAGTGGCAATTCGTAGACGACCATCACATAACCTCAAAGATGGGTGATATAATCAGGATTCCCCCTATGAGGGACTGTACCTAATGTTTTGACCATGCTGACATTCGCTGGATGGGCGAACTATCACGCCGGGTCTGCCAAATTTTCTGTAAAATGGCATATTCAGTCAATTTGTAAAACCCAAGACAGCTAGCCCTCCGACGACAATCCTGTCACCGTCTGCCTGCGAGGGCGCATCTATTCGTGGCATCCATGTGCTAAATTGATCGGTTTTGGACAGGCTTGTGCGCTCCTGGCCAAATAATAGGTATCGCGCCTATCGGACATGCCCTATAAGATCGTGGCGTTTTCGGTCGGTTTCGAGCCCCAATGTCCCGAACTTTTGCCTATGTCCGCGTCTCCACCAACGGCCAAACTACGGAAAATCAGATCGGTGAAATCCGTCAGGCCGGTTTCGACATCCACGCGCGACGGGTGGTCTCCGAAACCGTCTCCGGCTCGGTCTCCGCCGCCCAGCGAGAGGGGTTCGCTCGGCTCATCGATCGCATGGAGGAAGGCGACATTCTGGTCGTCACCAAGATGGACCGCCTCGGCCGCAACTCGATGGACGTGCGAACGACTGTCGAGCTTCTCGCTGGCATGGGCGTGAAGGTTCACTGCTTGGCGCTGGGCGGCGTCGATCTGACGAGCTCGACCGGTCGCATGACCATGAGCGTCATCAACGCGGTCGCCGAGTTCGAGCGCGACCTTCTGATCGAGCGCACCCAGGCGGGTCTAAGCCGAGCGAAGGAGCAGGGTAAGGTCCTGGGGCGCCCGCGAAGCCTGACCGAGGCGCAGAAGCAGGTGGTTCGTGAAAAGCTGGGGGATGGGGCTTCGGTATCGAAGCTCTCTCGCGACTATGGCGTCAGCCGGCAGACCATTCAAAGGGCTCGAGACGAAGCCAAGGGTCTGATGGGCAGTGCCGAAATGGATGAGGTGGCGACGCAAGACTAATTACGGCGCTGCGATCGGGAGGGGACGGCGGCTTTGCCCCCATTCCCGTCGATCAGAAGGAACTCTCGACGTCCAGAAAGCTGACGTTACTCCAGCTCATCTCGTCAGCCACTAGGCCGCCTTCGCCCATGATGGTCCGGCGCTGGTGGACGTGGTGACTGAAACGCTGGAACTCGCGCTGCCGCCCAAGATCCAGCTCGCGAACGCCGCAGGCTTCAGCCTCTACTCGCTGCGCGCCATCATGAGCGGGCGGGGCGGCGAGGTGGTGGAACTGGCCGACGCCAACCTGTTCCGTCGATAGATCAGCCCGTTAACTGCAACCAAGTGTTATGCTTTCGTCTGGCTTACTTCCTTCCCGGGTCTGCCTATGCTCGGCAGGTGCGAGCGCTCAGGCCCGAGACCTGTCTTCGCCCCGGCCCGGTTGATCAGTCGCGATCCCGGTTGGGGCGGTGAGAGGCTCCTGGCGCGGGAAAAGGGAGAGGGGCATGGCGGATCGGACCTACGTGACGGGGCTATGGCGCAACGTGGAAGCCGCCACGGGTACGGCCAACCCCGGCTTCCAGTTCGTCGGCCTCGTGCAGCCCGATCCGTCGGGCCGGGGCTACGAGTTGACGCCGGAAACCGCGCTGGCCGCCTCGCAGTCGGTGGAATGGATGCGCGACCCCGCGACGGGGTTGGTCCACTCCTACGCGCAGTTCCAATACGATCAGCTGACCGCCACTGCTCGCGCCAAGGGGCTGGCGGCGGACGACGAGGCGATCGGCAGCGATGCAGGGGATCGCTTCGTCATGGCGGGCGGCGACGACAAGGTCTATGCGCGGGGTGGCCACGACTGGATCGACGGCGGCGCGGGCAACGATCTCCTGTTCGGTCAGGACGGTGACGACACGATCATCGGCGGCGCCGGGTCGGATTGCATCGACGGCGGCGCCGGCACGGACCGGATCGTGCTGGATGGATTGGACGGGGCCGGCTTCCAGCTCTTCCGAAGCGCCAACACGGTCTACGCCATCGACCTCCGGCATGGCTTCGTCGACACGATCGTAGAAGCGGAAATCTTCGCGGCGCCGGAGCAGGCCGTCGATCTCGCTCATGTGGCGCGGTTCGACCCGCTGACCTACGCCGCCGGCTACAACGATCTCGCCCAAGCCCTGCGCACGGACGGCGAAGCCGCGACCGCCCACTATATCGCGCATGGCGCGGCCGAGGGCCGCCATCGTCAGGGCTTCGACGCCGCGCAATATCTGAAATCCTACGGTGATCTGAAGGTCGTCTTCGGAGACGATCTCGCCGGGGCGACGCGGCATTTCCTGTCGCATGGCGTGGACGAGCACCGGCTTCCCGAAAGCCCGCTCGCCTATATCGCAAGCTTTGCCGATCTCATCGCCGCCTTCCATGGCGGCTCGCGCGAGAGCCTGGCGGCCAGCGGGCTCGGCCATTATCAGGCGAACGGCTTTGCAGAAGGGCGTCGCGATGCCATCACCTTCGACGCCAAGCAATATTTCGAAAACTACGCCGACCTGCGACAGGCCTTCGGCGCCGACACCGAGGCGGGCACCGCGCATTACATCAACCGCGGCTCCGCCGAGCACCGCCTCGCCAGCGATCCGCTTCGCTACGTCGCCTCTTCCGAAGATCTCACGCGCGCTTTCGGCGGGGTGAGCGCGAGCCATGAAAGCGTTGCGGCCAAGGGGCTCCAGCACTACGAGGCGATCGGTTATCGCGAGGGGCGGGCGACGCAAGGGTTCGACGTCGACGCCTATCTCAACCGCTACGCCGACCTGCGCGCCGCCTTTGCAGACGGGCAAGGTGGTTACGACGAGGACGCAGCCTTGCTCCACTATATCCGCAACGGATTTGGGGAAGGTCGAAGCGACGACTGGCTGATCTAAGCCGAGGGGGACAGCGCGCTACTGCGCCCTTCACACGCCTGCTTTGGCAGCAGTGAAGACCACGCCTTGAGCCCTGCGCCGCGCGATTATGCCAGTAGGGAGAGCAGGCGTCGGCCCACTCCCTTCTCATCAGTTGAGACCTCGCAGCCAGTGATAGAACGGCGGCTGTCCGGCTTCGCTGGGCAGGGGTTTGTCCTGGGCGAGGCGGAATCGACCCGGGGTGGTGCCATAGACCTCGCAGAACGAACGGTTGGCATGGCTGGCCGAGGCGAAGCCCGCCTGAAAGGCCAGTTGCGCGATGCTGGAGCCTTGGTTTTCCGGGCTTTGCAGAAGGCTGCGCAGCCGCGTCACGCGCCGCTCCTGGATATAGCGGGACACCCCGCCGACCGGCTTGAAGGCGGCGTAAAGCTGGGTGCGCGACACGCCGGCAAGCTTGGCCACGAGCGCGGGCGTCAGTTCGCGCCGGCCTAGATGAGCTTCCACGACGACGCGCACGCGGTCCAGCATGGCCGGCGTGTCGATCGGGGGGTCGGCGGCGTCCCTGTCGAACCGCAGCGCCAGCGCCAGTGCCGTTTCGAAGATTCGCACGACGGACGCGGGATCGGTGCCCGCCTCGTCCAACCGGCGCGAGACGATCGACATCATGATGTCGGCGAGGAGGCCGGACTGCTGCGGCCCGAGCACGGTGCCGTGCAGGGCGGTGACATGGATCGTGGCGCGTTCCATCAGGTGGCGTGGCACCGCGAAAGTCAGGATGCGGGCGTCCTGGGCCAGCGTTCGCTGCGGCCGCGTCAGGTCGAACAGGACGATCTCGCCCGGGCCCGCTTCCGCCTGGCCGCCGGGATGCTCGATCCGCATCCGGCCCGACACCACGAGTTGCAGCGTGAAATGCGAAAAGCCGTCGCGCCGAGCGCCGTCGATCGTGCGCTCATGAAGGACATCGTCGAGCCGACGGTCGAACACGACCAGCGGAGCGAGACGACACACCTCGATGCGCGCGCGAAAGCGCGGACCCGCCTGCCGGACATCCGTCCCGCCGGCATAGAGGTCGTGATGCTGCCCAATCGGGTCGGACACATCCACGCTGGAACTGTCGAAGACGTATCGCATGGGCAACCGATCGCTGACACGCGATCCTATCGCTCAATCCCGAAAAAGGGGAAGGCGGAGTCGATCGGCTAGACTGTCGAAGTTGCAAAAGGGCGACGATTTTCACTGATGGAGCAACTGCGATATTTTGTATTTAGAATTAAAATCATGGAATATAATTGTGCGGACCGCTAAGTTTTGCAAGTCCTCTTCGATGTCAAGTCAGTTATCATCGGCAGTTCTTATAGCATTGGCGGCAGGCAGCAGAGGTATAACCTTCAGCTCTGATTTTATCATTAGCTGGACAAATTTCTTGCTGCTGTATACGCTCGCCCGTCCCCCGCTGCCCATCGGCCCCAAAGGCTTGGCGAGCAAAAGCCGTCGGCTCAGCTTCCGCTGTGCTGCCCTATAGAGTTGGACATGATTTCCCAGTCGATGCCTTTCAGCGCCTTGAGACACCGGAGATCCCCTCCAATCAGAAGCGCCTGTTATCCCTAACGCAGTGATGCCACGCACAAGTATTTACTATTAAGGAGCGCTTAATCTCAGTGCTAAATTAAGAATCAATATTTCAAATTCTGCGTCAAGTACTGCACGGTTCCCATATATCAAGCAGTTCTGTACGTTCAGACAATTATCCGGGACGCCCAGGCTATACGGAATAAGCCTAGTTAACCCAGGGTCACATTGGAGCGCTTATGACTTCAGGACGTGCTGCACGGATCGAACCCGGTGCCAGCCCAACCCCTCGGAGATCATTGAATGCGTACCATGGCAACTGGCGCATTGTGGCTGTTCACCGCCGTCTTGAGCCTTTTTCTGATCGCCCAACCCGTGGGCGTGGACACGCAGCTCGCCTTGGCGGCCTGCGCGATTTCCGTCTCGCTGGTGATCTACCTCCTGCGCCTGCAAGGCGTCTGGCGCACGGTGTTCCTCGCCATCGCGACGGTGGTCGTCCTGCGCTACGCCTACTGGCGCACCACGACGACGCTTCCCTCGCCCGACGACCTCCTCAACTTCATCCCCGCCATCATCCTCTACCTCGCCGAGATGTACTACATCGTGCTGCTCGGCACGAACCTCTTCGTCGTGGCCGATCCGATGAAGCGCCCGCCGGCGCCCCACGTTCCCGACGAGGCCCTGCCGCGCGTCGACATCTTCGTGCCGTCCTACAACGAGAGCGCCGAGATTCTGGCGCTCACCCTGTCCAGCGCCAAGGCGTTGGACTATCCCGCCCACAAGCTGCAGGTCTACCTCCTCGACGACGGCGGCACGCAGGAAAAGCGCACGGCGCGCGATCCCGCCAAGGCGGCCAAGGCGCAGGCCCGGCATGTCGAGCTTCAGGCCCTCTGCGCCGGGCTCGGCGTCACCTACGTCACCCGCTCGCGCAACGTCCATGCCAAGGCGGGCAATCTGAACGCGGGCCTCGCCGCCTCGGACGGCGATCTCATCGTGGTCTTCGACGCCGACCACGCACCGGCGCGCGAGTTTCTGCGGCAGACCGTCGGCTACATGGTGGCCGATCCCAAGGTCTTCCTGGTCCAGACGCCGCATTTCTTCTCCAATCCCGACCCGATCGAGAAGAACCTCAAGACCTTCGATCGCATGCCCTCGGAGAACGAGATGTTCTACGGCACGATCCAGAAGGGCCTCGACAAGTGGAACGCGGCTTTCTTCTGCGGCTCGGCGGCGGTGCTGCGCCGCGCGGCACTGGTGGAGGTCGGCGGCTTCTCCGGTATCACCATCACCGAGGATTGCGAAACCGCGCTCGACCTGCACTCGCGCGGCTGGAAGAGCGTCTATGTCGACCGGTCCATGGTCACGGGCCTGCAGCCGGAAACCCTGTCCAGCTTCATCGGTCAGCGCTCGCGCTGGTGCCGGGGCATGCTGCAGATCCTGTTCCTGAAGAACGCCGCGCTCATTCCCGGCCTCTCGCTCGCACAGCGCATCTGCTATCTCTCGTCGGCCCTGGTCTGGTTCTTCCCGATCATGCGCGTCGTCTTCATGGTCGCGCCCCTGCTCTTCATCTTCTTCGACCTGAAGATCTACGACGTGTCGACGCAGGAATTCGTCGCCTATGCGCTGACCTATCTCGCGGTCTCCTCCCTGATCCGCAACTATCTCTACGGTCAGGTGCGCTGGCCCTGGATGTCGGAACTCTACGAATACGTCCAGTCGGTCTATCTCTTCCGCGCAGTCCTCAGCGTCATCGTCAATCCGCGCCGCCCGACCTTCAACGTCACCTCGAAGGGCGACACGCTGGCCGAGGATCGCCTGTCCGAGATCGCCTGGCCCTATTTCGCCATCTTCGCCGTGCTGCTCGGCGCCACCGGCTACAGCCTCTATCGCTACCAGACCGAGCCGGAGATCGGCGGCATCCTCTTCGTCGTCACGATCTGGAACGTCATCAACCTCCTGCTCGCCGCCGCCGCGCTCGGCGTGGTGACGGAGCGGCGCGAACGGCGCGGCGCCCCGCGCATCCTGACCAATCGCACGGCCGAACTGCAGGTCGAGGGACGCTCCCTTCCGGTGCGCGTCACCGACATCTCGACCGGCGGCGTGCGCGTCGAGATCGAAGGCTCGCTCGACACGCTCGCCCCCGGCAGCAAGGCCTCGCTTCGGGTCACGCGCCTCGACGGAACGCTGGCCGGGCTGCTGCCGGTCGCGATCCGCGCCGTGGAAGGCCAGGGCCATGCCTCGACCGTGGTCGGTCTCGGCTATCGCGCGGCCTATAGCGACTATCCGCTGATCGCCGAGTTGATGCTCGCCGACATGAGCCCGGTGCGCGACCAGCGCTCGGCCCGCCAGCGCCGCCGCGCCCTGGTCCTCGCCAATGCCAATCTTCTGGTCTGGGCGCTCGCCTACCCCCTGCGGGCGTTCCGCCACCTCCTGTTCGACAAGCCCTCGGCCGCGCCGGTGGCGGTGGCCGCTCAGGATGTGCTGGCCGTCCCGCCGGTGCCCGCCCTTTCGTCCGTGTCCGTCGACGCGCAGCCCGCGCAGTCCTGATCCTTGGGAACCCCGCTCATGACGCATCGCCCGACACCCCGCTGGAAAGCCCTTCTCGGCGCCTCCGCCCTGGCTCTTCTCGCCCCCACCGCAGCCCCGGCGCTGGCCGGGGCCGCCCAACCCTTCGACCTATCAGTGGCCCCATCGGGCGCCGCCACCGCGAGGCCGGAGGGCGCGCCGGGTCTGGTGCGCCTGCCGGTCGGCGCCTCGGAACTCGCCTTCAACCAGGAGAATCCGCATCGGACCTATCCCGTCTTCGTCACCGGCGAGGAAAGCACCAAGCCGGCGGAGCTGACGGTGGGCTATTCCAGCACCGTCACCATCGCGCCGGAAAGCTCCTCGATCACCGTTCTGGTGAACGACGAGGTCGTGGCCGAGCGTCCGCTGACGGTGGGCAGCGACCAGCGCTTCAGCGTGGCGGTTCCCGCCGGCCTGCTTCAGGCCGGGTTCAACGCCGTCCAGATCATGGTGCGCCAGTTCCACCGCGTCGATTGCAGCGCGGCGGGCACCTACGAACTCTGGACGCGGCTCGACCCAGCGACCACGGGCCTGCACTTCGCCCAGACCGCCTCGCGACCGTCCGATCTCGGCGAGTTGCCGGCGCTCGCCCGCAGTCTCGACGGCGAGGTCGCGCTCAACGTCCTCTCGCAGCCCGGCGCGACCACCGAGGCGACGGGGCGCGCCCTTTCGGCGGTCCAGTCCCTGGCGCTACTCGGCCGCTTCGCCAATCCGCGCGTCCATCTCGGGGGCACCCCTGCGGGCGGGATCGACGTCATGGTCGGCACGTTCGAGGAACTGGCCTTCCTGTCGCCGACCAAGCTTGCGCCCAACACGCCCTGGTCCGGCGTCTTCTTTCTTCCCACTGCCCCCTCCACCGGCCGTCCGGCCCTGGTGGTGACGGGCGCGGGGCAGGGCGATGTCGACTCGGCGCTCGCTGCGCTCGCCAAGGGCGCACGGGAGGCTCGACCCAACGGGTCGGTGCCCGGTCTCACGGCCCTCGCCAACAGCCGAGGCAGGCCGATCGACGCCGGCCAGTCGGCGAGCTTCGCAGAGTTCGGCGGCGACACGCGGCCCTTTCCGGGGCATGTCTACCGCGACGAGGTGGCGCTGACGCTGCCGGCCGATTTCTACCCCGCCAATTACGACACGGCGACGGTGGTGCTGAACGCTGTCTATGCGGCGGGTCTCTCCTCCGAGGCCATGCTCTTCGTGCGGGCCAACGATCAGATCGTCGCGACGCTCCATCTTTCCTCGCCGCGCGCCGGCCAGATCAAGGACCAGCGTCTGCGCCTGCCGCTGGAGGTGCTGAAGCCTGGCGCCAACCGGATCTCCTTCGAGGCTCTGGTTCCCCGCGCCGGCGACGCGACCTGCGAGGGCACGGCCAGCAACGAGGCGCCGCGCTTCGCGCTTCTGGGCACGACGCGGATCGACATTCCCTCGCTCGCGCGCATCGGCCATTATCCCAACCTGTCCGCCACGCTGGCCGGCCTGTCCGACAAGGGCGAGGCGCAGCAGCCCTTGTCGGTCTACGCGCCGGGCGGCGACGCCGTGGCGTTGGAGGCGGCGGCCACCATGCTCGCCCGCATGGCCGGCGCGTCGGGCACGGTGCGCAGGGTGCAGGTCGTGCGCGCCATGCCGCATGAGGAAAGCGGCGATCTCCTGGCCGTCGGCACCTATTCCGCGCTGCCGCCTGAACTGATCTCGGCGGTAGAGCGGCGCGGCGCGAGCGCGGACGCAGGCTCGGCCGGGCTCTTCGCCAGCCTCGCCTCGATCCTGCCGGCGGAGGCCGCCGGCGGCGGATCCGAGCCCTCGCCAATGGACATCCTGAAGAGCATGGACAAGGCCCCGGCCGGAGCGGACGGGTTCCTGTCCGCCTTCTCGCAACCGGGCGACCTGCTCGGGCGCGCGGGCGAGATCGTGCAGCCCTTGGTCGCGCCGATCGCCAGCGCGGCGCAGAAATGGTCGGCGGCGGCCTCGCCGCAGGCTCTGCCGCTTCCGGGCGACGCGTTCGTGCTGGCCCAGGTCGCCGCGCCCGTCGCGCCCGGCGCTGCCTGGACGGTGCTCGCCGCGCCGACGCGCGAGGCGCTGACGGAGGGCTCGCGCCGTCTCGGCGAGCCCGGTGTTTGGCGCATGGTCGCGGGGGCGCGCACGGAAATCCCGAGCGCGGCGGACGGTGCGCTGCGCATCGCTCAGGGTGCCGACGAGCGCCTGTTCGAGACGCAGGGCTGGACGGTCGGCAACGCCCGTCTGGTTCTGGCCGGCTGGTTCTCGCGCCACAGCGAGCGTTATGCGGGCTCGGTCATGGGGGCCTCGCTCCTGCTGGCGCTTTCGACCTTTCTCCTGCTGCGCCGCGTCGGGGAGAAGAGCAAGTGAGACGCCGGGTGAGCGGACTTCTGCTCGCTGCCATGGCGGGCATGGCCACCTTGACCGGCGCGGCCTCGCCCGATCTTGCCGCCGCGCCGCAAGCGGCGCTGGCGGTCGAGCCGCAGGATTATCTGATCGGCGCCTGGGAGCTTTATCGCAGCCGCTTCGTCTCGCCCGAAGGGCGCGTGGTGGATGACGACAACGGCTCGATCAGCCACAGCGAAGGCCAAGGCTACGGCATGCTTCTAGCTGTCGCGGCCGGCGACCGGGCGAATTTCGATAAGCTCTGGTCCTGGACCCAGCAGGAATTGTTCATCCGAGACGACGGGCTCGCCGCCTGGCGGTGGGACCCCGCCGCCTCGCCCCACATCACCGACCGGAACAATGCCAGCGACGGCGACATGCTGGTCGCCTGGGCCTTGCTGCGGGCGGCCGAGCGCTGGAACGTGCCGGAGTTCCGCAAGCGGGCGCGCGCGATCAGCGATGCGCTGGCGGCCCACTCAGTCTCCGACGTGCGCGGGCGCAAGATGCTCATGCCGGCGGCGGAGGGCTTCGCCAAGGGCGAGCAGCCGGACGGGCCGGTGGTCAATGCGTCCTACTGGATCTTTCCCGCGATCGCGGAGCTCGCCACGATCTCCCCGGCGCTGGCCAAGGCCAAGCTCGACGAGAGCGGAACCTGGCTCCTGCGCAAGGCGCGCTTCGGCCCGGCCAAGCTTCCCAGCGACTGGGTCTCGCTCGGGGCCTCCGATCCCGCGCCCGCCCGGTCCTTCCCCGCGAGCTTCGGCTACAACGCGGTGCGCGTTCCCCTGTATCTCGCCTGGAGCCAGGACGCCGATCCCGCGCTTCTCAAGTCCTATGCCGACAGCTGGTCCGCCCAAGGGCCGGGCGCGCTCGGCACGGTGGACCTCCCGACGGGCGCGACGCTCGAACCGATGACGGCGCCGGGCTACGGCGCCATCGCCGATCTCGTGGCCTGCGCCAGCGGCGAGAGGCCGGCCCGCGCCGAGACCCGCAACTTCGTGCCGACCACCTACTATCCCAGTACGCTTCACCTCCTGAGCCTCTTGGCCTTTGCAGAAAGGTATCCCCGATGCCTGTGAAATCGCTTCTCCTGGGCTCCGCCGGCCTGCTCGTCGTCTTCCTGACGCCGGCCCATGCTCAGATATCCGTGCCCAATTTCGGCGGCACCTCGCCCATGGCGCGGTCAGCGCCCGTCGGCGCCATGCCGGTTCTGGCGAGCGGCGCGCCCGCCGCGCCGAACTTCACAGCCGCACCCGCGCCGGCCGCGATCCCCAACGCCGCCACGCCGGCCCGCCCTGGCGCCAATCCGTTTGAGGCGGCCCCGGTGGCCGCGCCCGTGCCGCAGCCGGCCGCAGGCGCCGCTTCGCCCTTCACCCTTCAGGCGCCGGACGCGACGGCCAAGGACGCCGGCGCCGCGCCGAGCGGCCCGGACGAGAGCGGCCTTCGTTACTACGCCTCGCAGCGCGACATGGCGCGGGTCGGCACGGAAATCCGCCGTCTGAAGTCGCTCTACCCCAATTGGCAGCCGCCGGCCGATCTCTTCGCCACCGGCGTCAAGATCAACGAGCAGCCGATCTGGGATCTGTTCGGGGCCGGCGACTATGCCGGGGCCGACGCCCTGCTGCGCAAGCTGCGGGCCGAGAATGCCGGCTGGGAGCCCTCGGCCGACCTCACCGAGAAGCTGGGCGACGCTCAGGCGCGCGCGGCGATCGCGTCCGCCGCCGACAGCGGCCAGTGGCAGGTGGTGGTGGACCAGGCGCGCCAGCGCCCCGGCCTTCTCACCTGCGCCCATATCGACATTCTCTGGACGCTGGGCGAGGCCTTGGCGCGCAGCGGCGACCCCGCCCATTCCTACGAGGCCTATTCCTACATTCTCGGCAATTGCGACGGCGAGGCCGAGCGCCTCGCCACCGTTCAGAAGGCAAGCGCCGTTCTGCCGCCGCAGGGGGCCGAAGCGCTGGCCGCACTGGGCCGGCGCATGCCCGACGGGCGGGGCGAGTTCGACACGCTGCGCTTCGACAATCTGCGCGGGCAGATGGGCCGCGTCGCCTCGCGCGAAAGCGCCTCGCTTCCCGACCCGGCCAATCTGAAGGCTTTCGCCGACTACATCGGCAAGAGCCGC